>NZ_JBCOJC010000014.1:0-52683 GCF_040925905.1 Enterococcus sp. 2201sp1_2201st1_C11_2201SCRN_220225 | reverse complement strand
GCTGTTTTCCAAAGTTGTTTTCTCACTTGCAACGTTGTCTAATTTATCATTTCTTAAGAAGTTGGTCAAGGGTTTTGGGTAAGTTTTTTTCCTCACTATTTTAGAATAATTGCATTAGGCATGACACAATGTTCGCTGTTCTCTACATAAAACGATATAAAAACCCAATATCCAATAATTTGCAAAAGAAAAGCGAACGTTATTTCTGGAAATTCGCATTTTCGATTGGAATTAAAAAAATTATTTCCCAGTAATTCTATGCACTTTTTTATTCATCTTTGTAAAAAAAACCGCCTGTACAGCCCCTTGACTGGTCAGACGGTTTGGATTGAACTTCTTTTTAAAAGAACGGCATACCTTCAATATCGTAGTTACGAATAATTTCTTGAAACTTTTGAGCTTCCTCCCAATAGTACCCATCAGGCAATACGCTTTTTTGCGCTGCTTCTTCCGCTTCAAAGACAAACATGGGAACATTTTCCTGGTTAATCTGACCATTTGTTAGTTCCACTAGGTCAATCTTTTTCACATCAAGCTGGACAGTGCCTTTTAACAGCTCCAAAATATTGGCCAGTCCGGTTTTGCCTTCTGAAAAGTCCGCATAGGCGAGCTCCAGTGTACTTCCGGTTGAATGCAACAAAAAACGTTTGTCTCCGTCTTGCAAATGTAGCATGACGATTCCCGCGACTTTTCTGTTTTCCAAGGTACCACCTCTTATCTCTGTTTCATGTCCATATTCTATCATGATTTCAGAAAATGTACATAACTATTTTCTTAAGCTTTCATTATGTAGATTTTCTAAGGCTTCTTCAATCCAGGTGGGCAATTGCTGGGCGATACTGCGAAAGCCAATGCGTTTGTTTTTATTGGTAAAGTATCGCTTTCTAAAGTTGCGATGTTTCTCATAAACCGTCTCTAATGAGCGCTTGGATAAACTGATCTTTTGGGAATATTCATCAATGTCGATGATTTGAACGGTGACTGCTTCGCCGATTTTTACCACATCATTGATATTTTTCGTATAGCCAGACTGGATTTCTGATACGTGAATCAGTCCTTGGGTGTGTTCGTCTAAAGCTACAAATGCGCCATAGGGTTGGATACCAGTAATGGTCCCTTCAATGGTTTGGCCGATTTGATACGTCATGTCATTTCTCTCCTCTACCTTTCATATTATACTGTAAGTTTTTTATGAAGTCACCTTGAATCAACAATCCTCATCAGACAGCTCTTTTTCAATTGAAAAATTCAGGATGTAAAAACCTTTCTTCTATCCTAATGACTCTTTCTATCAATCTTTTTCGTTTTTGATTATACTGAAATAAAAATCATCGGCATTTTAAGAAAATCGCTTAAAAGGCCTAAGGAGGACGTAATATGCAATCTTTTGACCAAATTTTTCCCCGTAAAAATACCAATAGCGTAAAATGGGACAGCATTAAAGTCACCTACAATAAAGAAGATTTACTGCCATTATGGGTGGCAGATATGGATTTTATGACGCCTCAGCCAGTCATTGACGCCTTGGCTACCTACACTCGCCAAGGGATTTTTGGTTATTCTGTGGTGCCCGAAACCTTATACCAAGCCATTCAAGACTGGGAACAGACTCACTATAATTACCAACTGACAAAAGAAGACATTCTCTTTTCTCCCGGCGTTGTGCCTTCCATTGGCGTGGCCATTCAAGCTTACACGAAAGCTGGCGAAAGCGTGTTGATCCACGATCCGGTTTATCACCCTTTTGCCAATATGGTGAAAGCCAACCAACGCAACTTGGTCACCAGCTCCTTAAAAATTAAAGACGGCCACTTTGTCATGGACTTAGTTGATATGGAAGAAAAAATTAAAGACCAGCACGTAAAAATGCTGATTTTATGTAACCCTCACAATCCAGGAGGTCGAGTTTGGACCAAAGAAGAGTTAATTGCCTGTGGACGCCTTTGCCAAAAATACGGTGTCATTGTCATTTCCGATGAAATTCACCAAGATTTGATCTTTGCCCCTCACCAACATCATTCTTTCCATACCCTGGATCCGGAGTTTGCTGAGTTTTCGATTATTTTAACGGCAGCCACCAAAACCTTTAACCTGGCGGCGGTGAAAATTTCCATGGTGTATATTAAAAATCCCGCACTGAAAAAAGCCTTCCAAGCCGTGCAAAATGCCACGGAGCAAAATACGATTAACACTTTTGGCTATGTGGCAACTGAGGCAGCCTACCAAAAAGGGGAAGCTTGGCGTAAAGAGCTGCTTCGTTATCTAGCAGAAAATATTACGTTTACCCAAAACTTTCTCCAAACCCATTTACCAAAAGTCAACGTCATGATTCCAGAAGGGACCTATTTAATGTGGTTGGATTTTCGCGCCTATGGTTTATCTCCAAAAGCACTCGAAGATAAATTGATCCAAGAAGCTGGCGTGGTCTTAAATAACGGAGCGATCTTTGGAGAAGGCGGACGAGGTTTTATGCGCTTGAACGTCGCTTGTCCTAAAGAAACGTTGACAGAAGGGTTGGAACGGATTAGGGGAGTGTTTGGTGAATAGCTTCTTACTTTCCTACTAACTAGAAAAAAGACCAGACAGACGAAATCGTCTAGCTGGTCTTTTTTACTTTCTTCTATTAGTATTACTTATTCCGTAATCTCAATTCCTTCAATCACTACATCGTGAACCGGGCGATCTTGTGGTCCTCGTTGCACGTTGGCGATTTCATCTACCACATCCATGCCTTCTAGGACATGACCGAAGACTGTGTGACGGAAATCCAACCAAGGGGTGCCGCCTTCTTTGTAGGCTTCAATGACTTCGCTGGGATAGCCCGCGCCTTCTAATTGACCGAGCATATTTGCTGGTACGTTTTGGTTATTGACGATAAAGAATTGACTGCCATTTGTATTTGGACCGGCATTGGCCATGGAGAGTGCGCCACGAAGGTTAAACAATTCTTTTGAAAATTCATCTTCAAAAGTTCCGCCAAATGAGCTTTCTCCTCCCATACCGGTACCAGTAGGATCGCCACCTTGAATCATGAAATCAGGAATCACGCGGTGGAAAATCACCCCATCGTAATAGCCTTTTTTGGCTAAGGTTTCGAAATTTTCAACCGTACGAGGTGCAAGTTCTGGGAAAAGTTGTACCAAAATATTGCCCCGGTTGGTTTTAATCAATGCTTGGTGACCTGTTTGGGCATCCAAAGTAAGCTGTGGAAATTGAGACATAGTTGTCCCTCCTTTTTCTTAATAGGTTTATGATAGCAGAAAAATGGCTTTTTGCCACTTCTTTGTTATAATGCCCCTAGCTGATTGTCCATCAGCCTGAATAAGAAATTCGACAGTTTAAATAGATGAGGTGGAACCATGGAAGTATATGATATAACCATTGTAGGATCCGGTCCCGTGGGCTTGTTTGCGGCTTTTTACGCGGGGATGCGCCAACGTAAAATTAAGATGATCGACAGTCTGGATCAAATTGGGGGGCAGTTGGCAGCCTTGTATCCGGAAAAAGTAATTTACGATATTCCGGGACAACCGAAAATTGCCGCCGGAACCTTAATCAAAAATTTAAAAAAACAAGTGGCTGCTTTTCCGGTGACGTATTGCTTAGGTCAAAAAGTGATTGATTACCAAGTCAAAGAAGAATTGATTGTCATTGAAACAGATCAAGGGCTTCATTACACCAAGACGGTCATTTTAGCCACAGGGCAAGGTTCTTTTCTTCCCCGAAAACTAAATGTGGCCGGCAGTGAAGACTTCGAAGGCCGAGGTATCTCTTATTTTGTTTCTGATTTAGCCAGTTATGCCGGCAAACAAGTCTTAATCGCCGGTGGCGGTGATTCGGCTTTGGATTGGGCCTTATCCTTGGAAGAAGCTGGGGCAAATGTGGGCTTGGTTCATCGTCGGGATCAATTTCGCGCTCACGAACACCAAGTGACGAACCTGAAAAACTCCACAGTCAACTGCTACACGCCTTATGTGATTGCGGGGTTTGCTGGAGATGATCGTCTGCGCCAAGTGACACTGATCCATAAAAAAACAGGAGAAGAAGTAACCCTTTTGGTGGACGAGCTACTGGTCAACTACGGCTTTCTCACTGACCGGAAAACCCACTGGCCACTAGATCAAGATGCCCAAGGCTTTACCGTAACTAGCAATATGGCTACTAGCCTTGCAGGCGTTTTTGCTTGCGGGGATGCAGCCAGTTATCCCGGTAAAGTCAACTTAATTGCCACAGGCTTTGGGGAAGCGGCTACTGCGGTAAACAATGCCGTCGCCTTTTTAGACCCGGATAGTCGTCGCCAACCTGCTCATAGCACCAGCCTTTTTGCCTAATTTGCGCCAGTTAATCCTCAGTGTGTTATCATGGTTATAGAAGCATTTACACAGTTTGGAGGAAGCAAAATGGTTATTGAACAAAAATCACTGGAAGAAAAAGCCCGGGAACTATTGACTAGTCGCGGGGTAACCTTAAAAGATATCGGCGAATTGGTGTACTTTTTGCAAAAAGACTACATTGAAGATATCACGTTGGCAGAATGTATCGAAAGCGTGGACTCGGTTTTAACAAAACGAGAAGTTCACAACACGATTATCACAGGCATTCAACTGGATATTTTAGCGGAAAAAGGCGAACTTTTGCCCCCATTACAAGAAATTGTAGCAGAAGATGAAGGTCTGTATGGCATTGATGAAATCCTTGCCTTGTCCATTGTCAACGTCTATGGCTCCATCGGCTTTACCAACTACGGCTATATCGACAAAGTCAAACCAGGAATCTTAGCTAAACTTAACGAACACAACGGCACAGATGTCCATACATTTTTAGATGATATCGTCGGTGCTATTGCGGCGGCGGCAGCTAGTCGCTTGGCCCATGCCAATCCAGGAAAATCACGGCATATTGTGCAGTAACTTATTACCCACTCGTGAAAACGGGTGGCTTTTTTATTCTAATAAAATGTATTGACACTTGCTCTCCTTTAAAAGTTGTTTTAATACCGCCAGCTGCTCACTTACTTCTCTTCATTTTTTTATAGATCTACGCACTCCTTTTTGCTTATACTACCCCCAATATATCAACTTTTTGTTCACCAATACATTTCTCAATTATTTTTTGATTCAATGCTACCACACTAACATAATATTCTTTTACCAAAGGGAGTCGTTTCCATACTTATATTTATTTAAGTTTCGTATGTTATTTATGGATTAGTACGTCACTATGATCTTCAGTTATCTTAATAAGCTGAGAGGATCACTTCTAGTGGCGCTCGGACAAGACTTTCCCTAATTTCTTTGTAAAATTTATTCGATTCTCTTAATCATTTCGATTCTCTATTAAAACTCATAAGAATCATTATTTTTCTCTGAGTCTATTAATCCATTGCGAGAGATAACTTGTTGATACCAATAGAAACTCTTTTTCGGGATACGTTCCAAATTCTGCTCATTTTCATCATCCTGATTAATATATACAAAACCATAGCGCTTTTTGTAGCCATTTAACCAAGAAAGTAAATCTGTAAAGGACCAGGCACAATAACCAATCACTTCAACTCCATCAGTAATCGCTTTTTGCATTTCTCTAATATGAGCATCCAAATATGCAATTCGATAATCATCATGAATCTGGTTTTCCTCAGTTAATTCATCAAAAGTACCTAAGCCATTTTCTGTGACAAAAATTGGCAACCCATAATCACTGTACACTTTTCGCAATGCGTAGCGGAATCCCACAGGATCAATTTCCCAATTCCAAGCATTTTTTGTCAAAAAAGGGTTGTCAATATGGATGAACATCTCCTCTTCTAGTTTTTCAGAATCGGACTTTGGTTGCATCAAATAAGGATCTGTAGACGAAAAATCTTTTTCCTTGACTTGCTGACTTTCGTATTTATTTCTTTGAACGGTCCCACCATGATAATAGTTAATACCCAAAAAATCCGGTCGAGCAGCTTTTAGAAGTTCCATGTCCCCCTCTTCAACTACTGGGGCCAGACCTTTTCTTTGAAGTTCCTTAAATATGAAAACTGGATATTTTCCTTTACAATAGATATCCAACCACCAGCGATTATTAAACTCATCAGCATTTTGGGCAGCTAAACAATCAGCGGGATCTGCTGTAGCGGGATAAACTCCACCATACCCGAAACTAGGACCAATTTTCCCTTGAGGTACTAATTCCTTAAAACGCAGAATCGCCCGCGCGTTCGCTAAATTCACAAAATGATTGGCCTGATACATTCTCTTAAGATCATTAACTGCAGGTGGATGAGTCTCCCAACGATAGCCCATGGGAATAAAAACATTTTGTTCATTCATGGTAACCCAATAAGTAACTTTTTCACCAAAATGTTTGAAAAGAATTTCAGCATATTTTTCAAAAGCAGATACTGTTTTACGACTTTCCCAGCCCCCATAACGTTTCTGTAAAGCTAAAGGCAAGTCCCAATGGTACAAAGTAATTATTGGTTGTATGTTATTAATTAGCAATTCATCAATTAAATTCTCATAAAATCGTAAACCGGATTCATTGATATATCCTTCCCCTTCCGGCAAAATACGACTCCAAGAAACACTAAAACGATATGCTTTTAGTCCCGCTTTTTTCATCAATGCCACATCTTCTTTAAAACGATGATAATGGTCAACGGCAATATCTCCGTTTGTACCTTTATATGTCTTACCAGGTACATGTGAAAATTCATCCCAGACAGACAATCCTTTCCCATCTTCATTCATTGCTCCTTCAACCTGGTAAGCAGCTGATGCAGCTCCCCAATAAAAGTTTTCTGGAAAGCTATCTAATTTATTGTGATACATCCTATTCTCCCGCTTCCTTTGCTAATGCATCTTTGTCTAATTTTAAGAAGAAAGGAAGATAACCAATTACGGCAACAACAACCTCAATTCCTTGCCACACGGCTGCCCGCCAGTCTCCCCCAGTAATCAAGAAACCTGCTATTACAGGTGGGGTTGTCCAAGGAGCCGACGCTACAATATGACCAATAATGTCAAATTTCATTAGAAAATAAGTAATCCCCTGCAAAATCAAAGGAATCCCAATAAAGGGAATTGCCAAAACGGGGTTTAAAACTACTGGTACGCCAAACATCAATGGTTCGCTAATTCCAAAAATAGATGGAAACAATCCGACTTTCCCCAATGTTTTGTATTGTTCACTTTTGGCAAACATCAAACTAATTGCTAATCCAATAATGGCTCCGGTTCCACCTAAATTCATACCAAAAAGCAAGAAACCGTCTGCTACAATGTAAGGTGGATTTTGCCCCTGACTGACAGCTTCTATATTGCTAGCTAAAAAATTCAAAAAAATCGGTGCTGAGACACTTCCTACCACATTATTTCCATGGATTCCCAGTGTCCATAGTGCACACATTAAGAAACAAACAAATAAAATCCCAGGAAATGAATTAACACCAACAACTAATGGTGCAAATAATTTTGTAACCAAGTCATTAATATTTATGTGTAGCACCACCCGAATCACCCAAAAGATTAGTAGCGTGAGTCCTCCCGGAATTAGCGCAGAAAATGACTTCATAACAGCTGGTGGTACACTATCGGGTAATTTTACCGTCCAATTTTTCTTATAAAAAAGTTTAGCAATTCCCCCGCAATCAAAGCGGTCAAAATAGCAGTAAACATCCCAGCAGATCCAAAACTTGAAGTATCGATTTCAAATTTATCTGACAGCATCAATAAGATAAAAGCAATTACAGAAATTGCCACTCCACTCACTTCATCATTTTTATTTAATGATGCCATTTGATAACTTATACCCACTAAAACAATTAATGATAACAATCCAAAAGTTACATTAACAACTGGGTTCAACATTCCACTAATTGGTGCAATTAATTCATTCCAGCCATTAAAAGGTAAATTATTAAATATTAGAAAAATACTACCTATAATTGTGAAAGGAACAGTAATGACCATTCCATCCCGCAAAGCCACTAAGTACTTATTTTGGCTAATTTGTGCTACTTTTTCTAAAATTACGTCTACAAACCTTGTTGAATCCGCGTTCATTTTTTAAAGTCCTCCTTTTTATTCTTGCTTCATCAGTAGTATAATATGTTCAACGAATTAACAATTTCACTATATTCACCTAATCATTCTACTTAATTAACTTCGGGAGGCAGAATTATGAATCCAATCTTTTTGAAAGAGCTCGCCGTTCATGGAGATGATCATTTTAATTTTTCTCTTTATTCCCTATCCTATCATGACAATAGAACTACTTTAGTCCACAATCACTGGCATGATGAAATGGAATTTTTATTTATTGAAAAAGGAAATGCCCTACTCAAAATGAAGGATTACAATCTGCCATTAACAGAAAACACACTAATTTTTCTTCCGGGAAAAGTAGCCCATAAAGTAATCAATACTTCTGACGAGGAAAAAATCATCTACTCATTTGTCTTTGGAGAAGAGTTAATACGCATCCCTGGTAATCAACAATCATTTTTCAATTTATCTGAGCTGAATACTTTGCAAATGGCTATTCTAGATCAAAGTGCTAACCAAGAAATTTTAAAGATTATCTATCAAATTATTGATGTCTACATCGAACATAAAAGTGGGACTGAATTTTTAATTCGTGGTAATCTCTTCTTAATGTTTTATTACTTATTCCAGCAATTAGAGACTACTAAAATTCCCCGACTAGTAAAAGAGGATACTTTGGATTACCGTTTTAAATGTTTAATTGATTATGTAAGAAAGAATTACCAAGAAACAATTACTTTAGACGATGCTGCACAATTACTAAATCTCCATCCAGGCTATTTCTGTAAACTGTTCAAAAAAGAATTCGGTTGTACTTTTTCTACCTATGTCCGTCGCTATCGTTTAAGTAAAGCCAAATTACTTCTACGCACAACCCAATTGTCAATTATTGACATTGGTTACGCCTGCGGTTTTACTTCTAATCAGTATTTTTCAACGGCTTTCACAAAAGAATTCCAGCTGTCCCCTAGTAATTACCGTAAAAAGTATCATCTAACAAAACGTGCCATCTCATGACCATTTCGCGAGATTAGCTAAACTCTAAGCATTCAGGACAATAAACGAATTATACTGAATAGCCTGCCAATACCTCATAATTTGATTGAACCCTGGTCAGTTAAGCTCAATTATCTTTTGATTCGATGTACTCATGTAAACTCCCTTT
Organism: Enterococcus sp. 2201sp1_2201st1_C11_2201SCRN_220225; assembly: GCF_040925905.1. Classification (NCBI taxonomy): domain Bacteria; kingdom Bacillati; phylum Bacillota; class Bacilli; order Lactobacillales; family Enterococcaceae; genus Enterococcus; species Enterococcus sp. 2201sp1_2201st1_C11_2201SCRN_220225. Next base: position 43,482 of record NZ_JBCOJC010000014.1, on the reverse strand, counting down.
GAACAAAATAGTTTTTTATCAACAAAACACCTTCGTCTTCGTGTAGAAACGTGCGGTTTTCTTGCGTCTTGCGACAAAATTGACTGAAACTAGTAAAAAAAGAGTGATTCAAAGGGTGATTAACCACCTTTTGAATCACTCTTTCATTTTTTAGGCTATTAAATAATTTGCCTATACGTGATACAACGAACCTAACTCATGCTCTTTCATACCATCAATTTTTTTATTTCTAAATACCACATCAACATTTTTTAGATTTTTAATTTCTACCTCGTAACTATCTTTTGCAGGGGTAATGGTAATACTTCCTAACAACTCACCATGAACATCATATACATCAGTAGTTGTTTCTTTGTTAATTTCAAATGCGTGAACAATTAGATTTGTACTGTAATCATAGCTTGCAGTATCTTCTATAATACCTTCAACAATAATACTGTTTTCTCGAGCTAAAAATGGCAGGGTCAGATAATCGTATTGTTCTTGATACCATTTGCCACCTTCAAATATTTTATTGTCTAAATAATTCGTCCATCTTCCTTCAGGGAGATAGAAAGAGACAGTTCCCTCTTCATTAAAAATCGGTGCTACCATTAAATTTTCACCAAACATATACTGTTTATCGATAGTATGAACAGTATAGTCCGCTTCAAATTCAAGAATTAAGGGCCGCATCATTGGTACTCCAGTTTTCGAAGTCATGACTGCTTCTTTATAAATGTAAGGCATTAAGCGATTTTTTAACTTAGAAAATTTTTGTGTTACTTGAGTTGCTTCTTCTCCAAAATTCCAAGGCACACGGTACTCGATATTTCCGTGGTAACGGCTGTGAGTAGATAACAAGCCAAATTGAGTCCAACGTTTGTAAAGATCGTTAGTAGTATTCTCCTCGAAGCCACCGATATCATGACTCCAAAAACCAAAGCCAGAAAGGACAAAGGATAATCCCCCTCTTAAGGATTCAGCCATTGAAGCATATTGTGAGATATTGTCACCACCCCAATGCACAGGGAATTTTTGTGAACCGACCGATGCAGATCTAGCAAAAACAACGGCTTCTCCTTCCCCTTTAATTTCTTCTAAAAGCTCAAATACGGTTTCATTGTACAAATATGCATAGTAATTGTGCATTTTATTAGGATCAGAACCATCATAATACACTGCGTCTGTGGGAATCCGTTCACCAAAGTCGGTTTTAAAAGCATCGACTCCCATATGAACCAAGGTTCGTAATTGTTCTTTATACCAGGCTCTCGCTTCTGGATTCGTAAAATCAATAATCCCTTGACTAGCTTGCCACATATCCCATTGCCATACTTCGCCGTTTTCTCTTTTGATGAAATAACCTTTCTCCTTACACTCTTGAAAAGCCTTGGCTTTCTGACCAATATAAGGATTAATCCAAAGACATACTTTTAATCCCTTATCATGAATTCGCTGAAGCAAACCTGCTGGATCTGGGAACATATCTTTATCCCATTCAAAACCACACCATTCAAATTCCTTCATCCAAAAACAATCAAAATGGAAAACATCAAATGGAATCTTCCGTTCCTGCATACCATCAATAAATTCCATGACCGTTTTTTCACTATAATCCGTAGTAAATGAAGTTGATAACCATAGTCCAAATGACCATGCCGGTGGCAACGCTGGTTTTCCAGTTAAATCAGTATAGCGAGACAATATTTCCTTCATAGTTGGGCCATAAATAATGAAATACTCTAAAGATTCACCTTCTACACTAAATTGAGCCCTTGAAACATTTTCAGAAGCTATCTCAAAAGAAACTTTTTCTGGGTGATTAACAAACACACCATAACCACGATTCGTAATATAAAAAGGGATATTTTTATAGGCTTGTTCGCTTCCTGTACCGCCATCTTCATTCCAAATATCGACGGTTTGGCCATTTTTAATGAAAGGGGTAAAACGTTCGCCCAGTCCGTAAACAAATTCATAGGGATCAAGAGAAAGTTGCTCACGCATATAATGCTTTCCAGTACTATCCGTTATTTCCGCTTGAGCCCGTGGCTTTGATGAAGTTAGCAGCCGATCATTGCCATAAAATTCTAATGTAAAAGGTCCTTCTTTGGGGATTCTAGCTTTTAGATTCCCTGTTTCAAACAGATAATCATCTTCAGTATCAATGATAATTTGAGGTTGTTCCTCTTTAACAGCAAAGCTAGGTGTTGCTGGCATTACATCATTATGAATTAGTCTTACTTTGATAACATTTTCTTGAGGAGACTCTAAACGCAGCGTTGTTAATCCGATATTTAAAGTATCTCCTCGCTGTTCAATATTCTTGTAGGGTAAAAACAATTCTAAAGCTTGACCGTCACTACGATAGTCAACACATTCTCTTGGATGATTTAGCGTAACGCCTTTTTTCGACATCCAATATCCATTTGTGAATTTCATATAGTCCTCCTTTTATTTTACAGCACCGTCTGATATTCCTTTTACTACATGCTTTTGTAAGATAACGAACAAAATGATAATAGGTAAGATAACAATTACTAGGGCAGCTAAGGCAAGATGCCATTGTTTGTTGAATTCACCAAAGAAATAGAACATCTTCAATGGGATTGTGTACATTCCTTCTTTGTTAACACTTAATGAAGGCAAGAGGTAATCGTTCCAGAACCACAGTGAATTTAGCACAATAATGGTCACGGTTGTTGGTTTTAGTAATGGGAAAATAACTTTCCAATAAATTTGAAAAGTACTTGCCCCATCAATAACTGCTGCTTCATCAAGGGATTTAGGAATTCCTCGCAAAGCTCCATAGTACATAAACGTTGCCATACTAGTTGCTAAGCCCAAATACATAATAATTAAACCTGGTCGATTCAACATACTCACTTTACCGAATAAAGAAATCAATGGAATCATAATCCCTTGAAAGGGAATTAATAAACCAATTGCAATCACAAAATAAATAACTCCGCTTATTTTGCTCGTATTTCTTGATAAAGCGTAGGCTGCCATCGAAGAAACAAAGATAATCAGGATTAACGCCCCTATGGTAATTAACAGCGAGTTGGTAGCGCTACGTACAAAATCTAATTTATCCAATGCATTGGAATAATTATCGAAGTTTATACTTGAGGGCAGATCCAGTGTATTTTGAAAAATTTCTGATTTCGTTTTAAAAGAATTGATTACAATTAGAAAGAAAGGATAGAACCACAACAATGAGGTAACAATCCCCAAGACAACTAACAATATTTTTCGATTTTTTCTTTTTGTTTTCATTAGGCACTAATCTCCTTTTTACGGGTCATAGAAATTTGAATCACGGAGATAATCACAATAATTACCAGAAAAATTACTGCTTTTGACTGAGCATAGCCCATCTTTCTCATAGCAAAGGCTTCATTATATATATTCATCGCAGCCATTTGGGTGGAATTATATGGTCCACCTTGTGTTAAGGCTAAGTTTTGATCATAAATCTTAAAGGCATTGGATAAAGTAAGGAACAACGTCACAGTAAAGGCCGGCATTAACATGGGTAATTTGATTTTGAAAAAGATCTGGAATGGGGATGCACCATCCATATCAGCAGCCTCGAGTATTTCTTCAGGAATGTTGTTTAAAAACGATACGTAAATCAACATCATATAACCGCTCATTTGCCAGACAAATAGAATTACTAACCCCCAAAATCCTGTTTCAGGAGTGCTCAACCACCCCTTAAAAAATTCCAACCCCGTTATTTCTCCGATGCTTTCAAAAGCTTTATTAAAAATAAATTGCCAGATAAAGCCTAGAATAATACCACCAATCAAATTGGGCATAAAAAAGATTGTTCTAAAAATGGTTGTCCATTTACCCAATTTTTGAGTTACTAATGTTGCCAGTAAGAGTGCAATAGCGTTAATTAAAATCACACACACAATGGAAAATTTAGCTGTAAATAGCAGGCTATCGATAAAAGCCTTATCTTTAAATGCCCGAAGATAATTTTCAATCCCGATAAAATTCCCAACGGTATTGCCATTCCAGTCAGTTAAAGAGTAATAGGATCCCACAAGTAAAGGGATAAATAACACTATTGCTAAACCAAGTAATGCTGGTAGCAGTAATAGCCAAAAAGATTTTGATCTGTTTGTTAGCATGAATAGGGTCCTCCTTCAAGAATGCAAAAGGGAGGGGGTCACCCTCCCAGGTAAACTATTTTCGTTCTTCTTTCCATGTATCAGTTAATGTTTTAGAAAAATCATCCCAAGATAATTGATCTGCAGTATAAGCTTGTACTTGTACACCGATGACATTTTGGCCAAATCCATCTGGATAAGAATTATGAGCCCATGGAACTGTTTTTCCATCACTTAAGTAAGAATAAATTTTATTAGAAAGTGGATCCGTAATGTCATCACTTGAAAAGTTTGTATAAGCTGGAATAAAATCAAATTCATTGATAATCGCATCCATTGCTTCTTCATCGGTATACATCCAATTTAGAAATTCAATCCCTGCATCAATTTTTTCTTGATCTTTATCTTTGTTAACACCCCAATACCAAGCAGGACCGGCAACAATTTTTCCTTCAGTTTCACTTTCTACAAACATCGGAATAATATCTAATTTTTCCTTTGCAAAAGATTCATCTAAACTGTTTAATGTTGGTACAATCCAGTTTCCTTGATGTACAATTGCTGCTTTGCCACCAGCGAACAATTCTTCCACAGAAGTACTATAGTCCATTGATTCCAATGGCGTAGCATTATATTCTGCAGCTAAATCAAGATACTCCTTCATTTGATCGCCATAAGTCATTTGAAGTTCTTTCGCTTCATAAGTTTTTACCAAGCTATCGTCAAACTCCGGAGCAATAAAATTAGAACTAAATTGACTAGTAACCCAAGTTTCCCCACCACTGAATGCAAACACACCACTTAAACCTAGCTCATCTTTCTTGCTGTCAAGTTCTTTGACTGCGCTTTCAAAATCGGCAAAAGATTTGATATCCTCTACATTAATACCAGCCTTTTCAAAAATTTCTTTATTCACTAACCAGCCATAACCTTCAATGTTCATTGGTACGCCAAGTACTTTGTCGTTTAGGGTAGCTCCTTCAAGAGTCCCATCAATGGCATTCTTAGCTAAATCCGTGTCGGTTAAATCATAAAGCTTGTGTTCCCAAGTTTGAGTATCAGCAAGTCCACCTAACATAAAGACATCAGGTTCATCCCCTGAAGAGAACTTCGATTGCATAGCAGCAGTTGCATCCGTACCACCACCAACCGTTGTCATATTGACTTTAATATCAGGATGGCTTTTTTCAAATTCTCCTACTAAGTCATCCATTTGTTCCGCTGTCTCCGTCTTAATATTAAAGACCTCTAAAGTTGTTTTGTCTCCTTCAGATGAATCATCACCACTACTACAACCAGCAAGACCAACTACTGCCAACGCAGCCGCAGTTAAAAACAGGATTTTTTTCATTGTTATCCTCCTAAAACTTTATTTATAAGACTCTTTCATTATATTGGCAATCATGCTACTATGTAATCGCTATCTTAGTATAAATACATTAAAATATTGATATTTTTTTTAGAAAGGAACTATCTTCATTGAGCAATTATATATTTACGCCAAATCCTAGTGAAAAAGATATAAACCAACAATTAAAAGAAATTTCCGAACACGGCAATAGCTTATTTCCCTTCGCTGTGCATTTTACGCGTCACCAAACAGAACGAACCATAGCCATTCACACTCATTGGCACCGAGAAATGGAAATTCTCTATATCTTAAATGGTGAACTAGAAGTAACCGTAGAAAGACGACGTTTTCTTGCTGAAGAAGGAGATATTTTATTTATCCCGCCCAATCTCATTCACGGGGCGACGAAGCATCAAAAATCAAACTGTGCCTTTTTTGCTCTTGTTTTTGATCCTTACTTTATTGAAAGCCACCTTTCAGATACGATTCAACAATCTTATTTTGATCCTATTATTAACCATAGCTCCCAACATATCATACATGCCAATCGTGAAACTCCTAATATCGAGGCATTAAGAAACCATGTTTCAGAAATGATTGAAAGTTTTGCGCTTAAAGAAAATCATTTTGAGTTAAGTTTAAAGGCTCATATGTTTTTTTTCTTTAAAGAACTGTACAGTGAAAAAGATTTACTTTTTCGCTATGACCACAGCCAAGAAAGAAAAAATGAAATTACTTCTTATAAATGCAAAAAAATATTATTGTATATGGAAGAAAATTATCAAAAACGGATTACGCTTAACGATATCAGTGAATATATGGGGTATAGTCGAGAACATTTTTGCCGCTTTTTTAAGAAGAATTTTAAAATGTCCTTTTTTTCTTACCTCAATATAATGCGCATCCGAAAAGCCGAGTATTTACTATTGAATACTCAGTTAAAGATTATTGACATTGCTTTAGAATGCGGATTTGAAGATCCGAATTACTTTACAACCGTGTTTAAAGCGGAAACCAATTTGACTCCCAGCGCTTACCGCAATACACCAGACACCTGGACACGCCTTTAAAACTATAACGATACATCTTATTTCTTTCCAATTAAAAAAGACTATCTTTTCAGGATAAAATCTGAAAGATAGCCTTTTATTTATACGATTTTACGCACCGAACGCCGCCCCACAACAACCATCCCAAAGAAAAAGACTTCAACCAACACAAAGGCTAAGATAAAGCAATACATAAAAAAGCCTTCTGGTAAAACGTTGATAATGGGATCTGTGGCTGGATCAAAAAGCCAATCGTCATTAGAAAAGAACAGCTCGTGGAATTTTACAAAAAAGGTATCGAAACCGGCTGCCATGACAAAACCTAAAACCACCGGTACCCCCATGCCCCATTGGAAAGGTCGTACCAATTTCCACAGACGGGCACTTTTATGCAAATGACGCAAATAAAACATGGCGGGGATAAAGGTCACTAGTAGCACACCGTAATTCAGTAAGAAGAGCTTTTTCACATCTACAAAATGACCATAACCCGCTTCTGACATGGGAAAATCCGGTAAATTCATGGAGGTTAGCCAAGGCTTGTTTAAAAAGTCCATGAGTTGGTCGAAGTTGTCCAAAAGCGTGGCCTTGTCCAAACCGGAAATCAACAATAAATCAAAGCGGTCAATGGCCAAAAGATACAATGGCCGAAAGTTAATGGTCACGGTAATCACCAAGGTAATCAAGAAGAAAAATAGGCAAATAAGGCCGAGAACTTCTAAAATACGGCTTTTTCTGGGGGTGATTGCCACTTGTGCTTCAGTCATTTTCAAACCGCCAGTCATCTAAGGAATCTAAAACATAGGTGGGGGCAATGGGTAAATCCGCCACTTGCTCTTTTTGGGTAAAGCCAGTTAGCACTAATAAAGTATCCAAGCCATTGTCAATCCCAGCACGAATATCCGTCAAATAATTATCTCCTACCATGATGATTTCTTCTTTCGCTAGGCCTAGTTTCGCTATGGCAGCTTCCATAATCACTGCTTCTGGTTTGCCGATAAAAATTGGTTCAGTTTGGGTTGCGGTAGCCACAAAGCTGATCAAAGCGCCCGCTCCCGGCATTAAGCCTCGTTCGGTGGGGATATTCTTATCAGGATTCGTGCCGATAAAGGTCGCCCCTTTTTGAATGGCCATCGTAGCTAAGACAAATTTTTCATAGGTCACTTCATTGTCCAAGCCTACCACCACATAATCAGGATTGCTTTCTTCCCAAACAAAGCCTGCCGCAAGCAACAGATCAATCAAGCCCCCTTCACCAATGGCAAAAAAGCTCTTGCCACCGTGGGCTTTCATGTAATCAATCGTCGCCAAGGTCGCGGTGTAAACCGTCTCTGGCCCTACATGAATGTCAAATTCATTAGCCAAACGCGCTGCCACGGTCTCTGGCGTGCGGGTAGTATTATTGGTCACAAATAAAAAAGGAATCTTGCGGGCTTGCAAAGATTCCACAAAGCGTTTTCCCGCTGGAATCGGGTCCACGCCTTTGTAAATCGTACCGTCTAAATCAATTAAATATCCTTTATATTTCACGTATTCTACTCTTCCCGTTGTTTAATCACAAAGCCTCGTTTGCCACCTTTTTGAGGTGTTTTGGCTTTGACTGTTGCATTGGTTTCTTTTTTTGCTTCCGTTGGTTTGTCCTCACGTTTTGTAATCACTGGTTTATGACGTTTGGACAAATCTTCCCGCCGCTCTTTAATATGAGCACTGTTTTTCCCAGATTTTCCTTGGGCTTTTATTCGTTTGTTTTCGCCACTCGTTGCAGTTGGTTTGTTGTTTTTTCCTGCTTTACTCGCTTCTTGGGCAGGATTGCGTTTTGGATGACGTCGGCGATTCGAAGTCTTTTCCCGTTTGCCACCAATGCGTTTAATCACAAAATAAGCACAGCCAAAGTTGCAAAATTCGTATAGATAATCTTGTAACGTGTCAATTCGTTGATCCGGTTGGGCGCGACGATCATCCGCTTCAAAAAAGCCTTTTAAGCGTAATTGTTCGTACCCCCAGTCTCCTACCACGTAATCGTAACGGGCTAAGACCTCGCTGTAGCGTTCCCCCAGTTTTTCGGCATCAAAGCCTTCCCGGTGATTGGCCACCAGTTTATATTCCCGCTCACCGATTAAAAGGTCTGTCTCATTTACAAAAGAGACCACTTCTCCTTTGACCGCTTTACTAGCACCACTGTCGTCTGTTGTCGCTTCTTCAATAGCCGCCGTTAGTTCTTGGTCTAGTGTTTTTTCTTCATTTATGGCTTCAGCTGGTTTTTTGCCGTTTTTAGGCGTTGTTTTGGCTTTAGCCTGATTGTTTGAATGCGTTGTTTGGTTTTGTTGATTGGTCATTTTTTCACCACCTGTCCTCCATTATACCTTGTTTTCACTACATTGGATAGTGAGTCTCTAAATAGCGTCCCAAGACGGAACGAATAAATTCTGGAAACAAAAATTCATTTTGGCCCATAATTTCAATCGTTGGAAAAAAAGGCACAAACATAAAGTGATCCACCGTAGTAAGACGGTATTCTTGCTCAAAGTCTAGCTCGGCTCCTTGCCACAACACTCGCCGATTCACCGGATCGTAATCAATGCCGTCATAGACAATTTCTCCAAAGATTTTCCCGCGAAAGCCCATGCCATAAACGGGAAACTGGCGCAAGAAAAAGCGGTTCTTTTCCATTTCCAAAATCAAGCGATACAGATCCGCCCCTTTTAAGGTTACCCGAATCAAGTGCATGGGATGAGGCAGGCATTCATGAAGCTGGTCAGCATCCACCACGCCAGCTGGTATTTCCGTTAAAAACAACCCCGTATTTAACACAGCGGCTTCGGTTTGCCCCCGTTCTTTGACCGCTTTAAGGGTTTCTCTAATCAATGAATGCTCTGAACTTAAGTCTTGTTTTAAGGTAAAAGGCAAGTCAGCCACTTGTTGGGCGTGTAGTAAGTTATGTCCTTTATCCAAATAGCCTTGAATTTCTTCTGCATCTTCGGCAAAAGTGGTCAATTCTTCCGTATCAATAGTATAAGCTTGAGCAGCTTTGACTCGATGTTCTTCATCTAAAAACAGCTGCACTTCGCCAATATGCTGGCCAAATTTCCCCGCTGCAGCTAACAAGACCCCGTTTTCCACTCGACCTTCTGGCAAGAGGTGATGAGTATGAGAACCTAAAATCACATCCAGTTGCGGCAAGTCTTGGGCGATGCGCAAATCCGCAGACAACCCCAAATGACTCATTAAGACTAAAACGTCCACTTGTTTTCTCAAACGGTTGACCATCGCCGGTAATAGTTCCATAGGTTGACGAATATCCCAGCCATTGGGCCCATAAGTCAACGGAAAAGGCGCGGTCATAGCGATTAAACCAACTTTTGTTCCCGCCTTTGTGGTCAAAATTTCATAGGGACGACACCACTCCGGGGCACTTAAAGTCTTGGGATCATAGAGATTTGCCAAAAGCACTTTAAAATTCGCCTCGTCATACAGGTGATTCAGCTCTTCTTTAGCATTCCCAATTCCTTCATTGTTGCCAATGGTCACCACATCGTAATGGGCTTCATTCATCAATTGGATATTAGCACGGCCGTTTGTAGCTTCCGTTAAAGGATGCCACCGATCCACAAAGTCCCCCAAATCTACCGTGATGACACTGCCCTTTTTTGCTAACTCCCGCCGCCTAGAATCTAAATACCGGCGAATCTTCGGCCAATTTTCCAAGTGGGAATGCAAATCATTAGTATGGATGAATGTCAATTTTTCCATTACCCTCGCCTCGCTTTGCCTCCAGTCTACCATAGAAAGGACACTTTTCTCCTGGTTTTTCCCTCTATCTTTTTTGCCTTTTAAAGTTACGCCATAAGAAACGAGCTGTGACATAAGTATTCCCTAAATGATAAACAACGAACATTTAATTTTTATTGATAAAAAAGATTCGGATGATAAAAAATCGTGACAATTTTTGTGTCTTAGTCCGAAGAGAGAACATTACCATACGTGAAAAGAGAAAAAGCGAATTACGCTGGGCTTAGCTTGATGAAATCAAGGTTAGGCAGCGTTTGAGATTTTTAACAATGAAAAGAAGGCTATCTTCCCATGATTTTTAATGGAAGATAGCCTTCTTTTGCTTGCGTCTCACGTATGGTATTGTTCGGTTCGTAGGACGGGTGACTCAACTATTGTCACAGCCTGTTAATCCACTCCGCTAATCTTTGCGCCGTACTTTGACCAAAGTCACCCCGAGAACAATTAACAATGCACCTAAAATCACTTGCCAATGGCTTCTAATCTCGCCAGTCTTCGGAAGATTCCCTTTTGGTTTGCTAGTTTCTGGCGTTACATTTGCTTCATTTGTGCTAGTTGTTGTTTCCGTTGCTTCTTTTTCAAAGTAAGCCACCAGTTTGTGATTGCCTTGGATGTTTTCCAAGGTATATTGATTGTCTGCAACAGCAACCGCCTTACCATCTAGCTCTAATTTTGCCAAACGGTTTCCTGCCTCTGGTTTCATGGTAAAGACTTGGCTCTCTCCTGCTGCTAAAGTAATTTGACCATTTGGCGTAATGGTCCCGCCACCTTCTGAGGAAGCAGCCACTGTAAAACTGGTGACGGTAGGATCTGGTTCTGGCTCTGTCGGATCTACGTCGGGGTCAGTTTCGCCAGAATGAGCTAAGACTACTAAGTTGCCATAGTAATCCGGAGTCAAAGTATCCACGGCCTCAGTAAAGCTATTGTCCTTATGGTAGGTTCCTCCTAGGGAAACCCCACCATTGTAGACCTCACTTGCGGTATAGGTCAAAGGTTCTCTGATTTCTTCAAAATGCTCGTCTTTAAAGCGGATGGTATAGGTTTTCTCCTCCCATTTTGCAAAGTATTGCAAGTCTTTGGTTGGCTCTAACGTAATTTCTGTAGCTGGTATTGTCAGCCCTTCATCATGGTACCAACCGCCAAATTCATAACCCAATCGAGCCGTCTGACTCACCCGGATCCCTTCTTTTCCTTGCAACAATTCTTTGCCGATAAACCCTTCACTACCGTCTAAATTGTGGTAAGCCACTTGGTATTGTTTATCCTCAAAAATCGGTAACAACTCTAATTTTTGCGCTTCACCAACCGTGCGATTTTGTAGTTGAGGCATTAATTCCAACAATTTCTCATAAGACACTTGTTGCAATGGTTCATGCTCTACCCCATTAATGCACCAACCTTTAAAGATTTGGCCCAGACGTTCAATCACCGGCAGTTGTCGTTCTCCATCAAAAGGACTTAGCAATTGCAAAGGATCGGACACTTTAGGACTCACCAGTTGATAAAGAATTTGTTGGGCACTAGCTGAGCCTACCACATTTTCACCTTTTAGAGTAAAGGCTGGATAATAACCAGTCACTGGCTCATTTCCCATGCCGATATACTCTACAGAAATTTCTTGTTCTTCCTTCTGATAAGGGAGGCTGAAAGTCGCAACTCCTTGTTCAGCTAATTCATCAGTGTCCTTCAAAGTAACTTTGTCTTGAATTTCGCCGTTGACTCTCAAAATGACTGTTCCTTCTGTTACTCGAACATTCTCTTTATCAGTCACTACCCCTTGAACAGTAACCGTTTTTTCGCAGTCTTGATCGGTAACAACTTCACTAGCCAAATAACCTGATTTATCCTCTTCGCTAGTAGGGGTCACATGGATTGTGTCAGTACTTAAAACGTCTACCGCTACATTTACTTGTTGACTAGCAAGAGGATAGTAATTCGCAATATCAGAATAATTAAAGTAACAGTCATTTTGATTAAGTTTCAACCGATAACGAGTGATTTCACTTGGTTTCTTTACTAATTCTAATGAGATTAAATTCCCTTCTTTACTGGCGATTCCCTCTGTATTATCTAGTGAAATCCACTTGCCATCATCGGTCATTTTTTGCCACTGATAGTAAAGTCTATTGGGTTCATCAGAACTTTGGACCATTGCCGAAAAGATTGGATTAGTTGTTGGTTCTTGTTCCCAGTAAGGTTGCGGTTGGCTAAGAAAGACAGGATCGGAGTCGGTCAAACCATTCACGGTGATGGTTTGGCTGGCTACACTTTCTAATCGCACGTCACTGTTTATTTGGTTCACTGAAACCACTTTGTATTCTTTGCTCCTATCCGTATCTTCTAGTTCCACTACAACATAATTTTGATTTCCTGGAACTTTTAACACATCGGTACCATCGGTGGTCAGAGGGTTCCAGTCATCATCCGCACCACCTTTAAGTCGATTATAAATTTCATAATGAGTAGGCTGACGGGTTTCATCTGTAGGTAAATCCCAAGCTAAGGTAGCTAAAACCCTGGTCTTAGATTTCTGCTCTGTGCCACTTGGAACGTATTTACGATCGTAAATACGGAGATTAGTCGGCAAGGCTGGTGGCACTGAATGATCTGCTACGCTTCCGGCAATGGGTGCTCCGATTTCGTAGGTTAAGACATAAGGCCTAGTCACCGATTCAGGATTCAATTCCATAGCTTCCATTTCTTTTTTGATTTCTTGATCCATGTCCTTTACATCATTGTTTTTATAAGCCGTAGTTCTAAACAAAGCTGGACCTGCTTTGAAGCTGTAATTGCTCTGTTGGATATCCGTGTTCGGAGCACCCTGATGTTTAAGACAAGGAATTGAAAATTTATAGGCTTCTCCATGAGTTTCCATGGTGGACCAGTTCGCTCCCCCAGATGCTTGAGCTTTGACAGCCACATCACGTCCTATAGCCCTAGCATGAATACCTACAGCAAAAGATAAGGAAAAACCAACAGAGCTCTTGTTATTCTTGTCTAATGACGCCGCTGCATCCAAACTTCCATTTAGAGAGATATCTTTATTTACTTTATAACTCACTGTATCAAAAATATTTTCCCCTTCTTTATTGGCATACTCACTAACTTTTTCAGGAAATGAAAAAGGATTACCAAATTGATTAGATTGATCCTTATTTTCCACCTTACCGTGAGCGGTGATTGCTTCCATATCAATTAGCTGGATTTTTTTCTTATCCGCCAAGTTCCTATTCGCATTTTGGACATTTTTGTTAAATTCCCAAACTGGTTGAGTAGTTAAAAGCGGGGTGCCGGTTACTTCTGAGGTGACCTCAGAAATAAAATTCTTAATCACATCACCTTCTTTTAATTCTAACTCGTCTGATACTGAGTACTCCCCTGATCCGCTCTTATCAGCATTAGTTGTAGATTTTAAAAATTCTTTGGTAATGATTTTTCTTGGCATATAGCGTTTATACTTGTAGACAGTTTTTGGTGTAGCAAATAAAATCACCTGATCCGTTGAGCCTAGAGGGGTCATGGTAGAAGATATAGTGGTGGAAGTACCTTGCGCCCATGTTCTCGCAAACGTTGCAGCTCCCTCAGCTACGTAAATTAGTCCTTGGTAGTTGATGCCAGCACCTACAGAAACCGTTCCCCCAATTTCTGAACCCGTGCCATTCGATACAGTATAACTAATGCTAGGATGATCTATAGAGGTGTCGCCGTATTCAAATTCTTTCCACATCGGCGCTGCTGGAATAATCGACATGACAGTAGGTTTTGACCAACCGGCTTCTTTGCCGATATATTTATAAAAGGTCGTATCCCGATCCACATTCAAAGGTCGGAAAGTAAGGAAAGTACCATCATTTTCTTCATCTTTATTGTTCAAATAATCGTCTTGGATGCAATCATAGGTAATCTTATCCTTTTCATTTACGCCGATAATGGAAGGATGGATAGTAATATTATCTCGCTCAGTATCTGCATTCGAATGAACGACCATAATTTTTTCTTCCAAAGAGTCTTCAGATAACTTGGCAAAATAAGCGGAGTGATAGGTTAATTCCGCATCCCCCTCGTATCGATTGGTATCCATTTTATCTAAGTTTTCTAACTTGTAATCCGTCAACTCGTCCTCATTATTTTCAGGATATTTCTCCGGATCATGACGAGCTAGAGCGCCATTGGCAAAAAGATACTCAGGAACTGGTGTCGTTAATTCAGGATTGTAATTCATCACCCCCATATCTAAAGCCACCGGTGGCATTAAATTCCGATCATCCTCTAAATTATTAATCTCAATTTTATTAAATCCCTTATCAAAAGCATGAAAGGTGATGGAACGGTTAATACCATCTTTTTTCTCAGCTTCGGTCTCTTCTTGTTTTGGATCATTTTGTTCGAAAACTTGCAAGTAAAGTTCCGTGTCATGAATTTTCCCGTATTTGAATTTATCCCCCTCAAAATCGGTTTCTTTATAGCCCACTACGACTAATTCTTGATCACCATCGCCATCTAAATCACCGTCTGTAGCCGCCGCATACTGCATGCGCACATCGTCTTTTTTCTCTTTTCCCGGTGAAGTTAGCTCAAAGGTGCCACAAATGGGTGCCATCGCATCATTGTTTTCTGGTTTATAGTCATAAATCGTCATTAAACTTTTATGACTTTTATTTTTATAAGAATCAGATTTAACCCGCGGCAAAGTGGCATTGATTACCAATTGGTCTTTGCCGGCAACTTTAGTGGTATGCAAGTGAACAGAAGGCATGTACTCTCGTTCCCAACTACCACTTTCCGAAACGACGCCATCTTTGCGGACTTTCATCCCAAATTTTGGATCCATGTCTTCTAGTTTAATTAATCGAGTTTTATTAGTATTGGGCCAAATTTTTTCTTTTAATTGTCCATTACGAATCTCAAAAAAGGCGATATAAGGGCCTTTCGTTCCGGCATCAGGAAAATAAACTGCAACTTCTTCTTTGCCGTCTTTGTCGTAATCCCCTTTAGCCAAAGCCGTTAGCGCCATGGCGTTTTTGGCTTCTAATTTTTTTAAGTACTCTTTACCTGCAGTATTGCGAGAAGAATCCAGTTGTTTAGTATAAGGTTGACTTACCGGAACGTATTGTTGCTTTTCTTTATCCAGCTGGTAAGCAGTCAGGCGAATACCAGAGGCTGCTGTCTTCGTTCGTTTTGCCTGGGCTTCTTCTGTAGTTAAGCCACCGTTATAATCGCCATAGTACAAAGCGGTTTCAAAAATATACTGAGCTTGATCGTTGAAATAAAGGTCATCACTGTTTAATCGGCTGACTTGTCCTACTTCTTTGGTAGAATAATCATTATCATCAATTTTGACTTCCTCAATTGCGCTAAAGCCTTTATTAATCGCCAATTGTTCTTCCATAGACTGGATTTGTTTTGCCGAATCCCCTTTTAATTCGCTAATCGTTTCACTAATCCGGGTGCGCTGATCGCCCACAAAGCTAATCACATTTTGGGCTTTGTAGCTGATTAATTCCGGATCTCCTTCATGAAGCATTGGCGTATCCCCGATGCGCTTCAGATCCGATTTGGAAGTAACCACATCATTGCGCTGAATTTCCGCATCTTCATCTAATTCTACAGTTTCGTTATCCGGTACGATTAATTTGGGATATTCATCCAAGCCTGTATCAGAAATTTCAGCTTCGGTATTTAAGTTCTCTTTTACTGAAAAAAGACCCTTGTTTTTACCCTTTTTGTTCACATAACCAATGTACAGCTCATCGAAATAAGTTTGCGTCACTCCTAATAAAGGATTGTCACCATCATTCGCATCAAAGGTTTTCGGCGCATTCCCCTCTGTATCAAAGCCAAATGCTTTGTAATCAGCCGAATCAATATAATCCTCGGTTTCCACTGAGGTGAACTCCTCATTTGCCCTTGCAACTTGCTCTTGAAGGCCTTTATCTGCTCCTAGCGCTTCTTCCCCATGGGCCACCACTTGTCCCAAAGGCAACAAAGCTTGGGCACAAATCAACACCACGCCACACAATCTCCAAATCTTTTTCATCTCCCTACTCCTCCCTCATAACCAACCCACTTACACACTTTTTATTTTAACTATATTTTCATTTTTTAGCAATTGATTATCATTTATAAAAAAACAGTTCTCTGGGTTAATGTGCTTATAAAGCCTAAATAACTTACCTTTTTTCAAAAAGAAGAGGAGTTTTATTTCGTAAAGAAGTCAATGTAACTATTAGTTGACTATCATTTAAATAGCGATTATTATTAAAATATAATGATTTAAATTAGAAAAGTTTTTTTGCGAAAGCTTCATTCAACCAAGGAGGATAAATCGATGAAAAACAAATTCTTATTACTACTGGCTATCTTTAGCTTTAGTCTAGTTGGTTGTACCGCCTCCACGGATTCAACTGACGAAACGAGCCAGAGTAGCACTAGCCAAACCACGCTTCCGGATACTGGTTCAGATAGCACCTTCGCCAGTGAGGCAGCCAAAATAGCCGCCAATCAAGATTATCAAGTAGATAAAATCGAAATCAGCAACAGAAATGGTTTTGATTGGATTATGGTGCGAATGCAAGACAGTATTCACGATTTACCCAAAGAGGAGCAGCTAGCGATTTGTCAGGAAATCCATCCCCAAGTATTAACGGCTTATGAAGAATATTACGCCGATGAAACCGAAAGCATTCACCGGCCGATTGCTTCTTACTTCACGGAAGGATTTAATGAAATCGCCCGAACCGATCCCAATGCCTCTGACTACGAGCATATTATTTTGATGAATGAAGAGTGACACCCAACACAAAAGAGCAAAAAATCCTCCTTAGCTCACTTCGATTCGGTAAGCTAAGGAGGGATTTTTCTGTTATCACAAAAAAAGACGAGCCCGCAAGCTCGTCTTTTTTGATTCTATGTATCGGACACATGGCTGCAACTGCTTAGGGCTGCTTCCTTCCAGATCTGACCCACTTCACTGCCCAGCCATTGTCCTAGCCTTTCGGCAAAATCTAGTATACCGCACTTTTTTAGTGGACGCTAGTCTTTTGGAGAAATTTTATTTTTCCAAGTTTTCTTTGTGGACTTCTATCCCTTGCTTTTCCCTGCTAGACTGGGACAAAGCACGTTTTGCCTCTTTTTTCTTTTGGCGCAAATTACGGAAAAATTCCGTTAACAAACGGCCACATTCTTCGGCTAAAATTCCGCCTTCCACATAAGCCCAATGGTTAAAACGCTGGTCTTCTAGGATATTTAATAAACTCCCACAAGCGCCACCTTTAGGATCATAGGCCCCAAAGTAAACTTCTTCTACGCGGGCTAGCTGCATAGCCCCGCTACACATGGGACAAGGTTCTAAAGTGACAAAGAGTTGGGCTTTTTCCAAACGCCAACTTTCTAAATTTTTACAAGCAGCTTGAATGGCAAACATTTCCGCATGGGCGGTGGCGTCTTGATCTTGTTCTCTTAAGTTATGCCCTTGGCCGATAACTTGACCATCTAACACCACCACACAGCCAATGGGCACTTCCCCTAGTGCTTCGGCTTTTTTGGCTTCTTCAATGGCCAAATTCATAAATTCTGCTTTTTGGCTTGGGGTTAAGGTTGCTGTTTTTTCCACAAAAGCCCTCCTGCTTTTTTTCTTCAGTATAGCGAAAATCTACCGTTTCGCAACTGGAGGTGAATGGGTATCAATCGAAGAATCAACAACAAGAATCCTTATTCTTCTAGTAAGGATTCCGGTTGTTGGTTTAATTTCTCCAAGATTGCCAATAAATCTGCTTTTTCGGCTACTGTTAAGGATGCAAAAAAGGCCCCGCCTTGATCCCGGCGTTCCTGTTGTAAATTTTGGGCTAGATCTTTTCCGGCAGAACTTAAAAAATAGCGATTGCGGCGACGATCGGCTGGATCTTGTTCTTTTTCCAATAAGTTTTTTTGTTCCAACTTGGTTAAGACTTCACTTAAAGAAGCCGGTCGAATCCGCATGAAAGCGGCGAGTTCTTTTTGGCTACTGCCGCTGTGATGACTTAAAATCCGCAACAAACGAGCCTGGCTAGGGGCCAATTCCTGAGGTAAATCTGGAGTGGCTTGGGCGAGACTTCTGCGCATTTGCCGATGAACTTGTTGAAAGGCATCATACAAATCTTGATCTTTCATCTTAGTACTCCCTTTCTTAAAGCGTTACTCTCAGTCTATAAGATTTTCTTAACCGGGTCAATTAGTTAGGTACCTTTTTATTTACAAAAAAGTTTTCTGAGTTTATAATAGATAGGTACCTAACAATAATCCGCAAATCTTTGAAAAAGAGTTTGCCTTATCCATTAAAGGGGGAATTTGAATGCATCCACGACGTTTTGAACCAGCACCGAAAAATGTGCCTCAGTTAAGTGTTGCTTTTGTTCGTCGCATCGCAAGTTATTTCCGTCCATATCCCTATCGTTTTTTTGCTGTGATTTTCTTGATTTTAGCCAGTGCTGCCCTAGGTCTTGTGCCACCTTTATTGATGCAAAAAATTGTCGATCAAGCTTTACCTCAACAAAATATGAAACTTCTAGGGGCTTTAGTGGGCTTGTCCATTGGCGCTACCGTGTTGTTAAATCTTTTAGGCGTAGCACAAGGCTATCTCAGCACTTGGATTTCCAAACAGATCACATTGCGCATGAAAAATCAAATCTACCAAAAACTAACCCACATGCCTCAAAGTTTCTTTGCCAATTTAAAAGAAGGAGAAGTCTTAACTCGCTTAACCAGTGACGTAGACGGTATCCAACAAGTCTTTCAAACTAGCGTGGTCAACGCTTTAACCAGCGTGTTTGTTTTAGGCACCAGTTTAGTAGCTCTTTTTAGCCTCAATCCGCTATTGGCCTTAGTTGGCTGTGCTACGATTCCATTGTTTATCTTGCCTACGAAAAAAGTCGGCAAACTTCGCTGGCAAATTACTTCCCAAAGCCAGCAACAATTAAGCTCGTTAAACTCCCAAGTCCAAGAAAGCTTAAGCACTGGGGGCAGTCTTTTGATGAAACTCTTTACCAATGAAACACGAGCTTACGATGAATTTGCCCAAATTAACAAAGACGTCACCCGTTTGCAAATCAAAGAAAGTTTAGCCGGTCGCTGGTTCCGCATGGCAATGAGCGTCTTTACCACCATTGGTCCCATGTTAGTCTATTTGGTGGGAGGCTTTTTATTGACACAAGGTCAGATGACCATTGGTGGAATTTTGACGTTTGCGACTTTACTGGGGCGTATGTACAATCCCGTGACTCAACTCTCCAATATCCAAGTGGACTTTATGCGTTCCTTTGCTTTATTTGATCGGATTTTTGAATACTTGGACTTAGTGCCAGAAACAACCAACGACAGTGATACTACAGATTCCAACACAGCTGCCATTTCTAAAGGAGCCATTCACTTTGAAGACGTCAGCTTTGCCTATGGGGAAAAAGCAACTTTACAAAATATCCACTTGGCGATTCCTGCTGGGCAAACCACAGCCATTGTCGGACCTTCTGGGGCAGGAAAATCCACATTAACCAACCTTTTGCCTCGCTTGTATGCTCCCACTGAAGGGATGATTACCATTGACGGTCAAGACATTAGTCAGTTGAATTTAGCGGATTTGCGAAAAGAAATCGGCATGGTCAGCCAAGAAGCTTTCTTGTTTAATGGCACCATTAAAGAAAACCTTTTGTATGCCAAAGTCGATGCCACTGAAGAAGAATTAGTAGCAGCCTGCAAAGCGGCCTACATTCACGACTTTATCGCTACCCTTCCTGAAGGCTACGACACCCCTGTGGGCAATCGAGGCGTCAAACTGTCCGGGGGAGAAAAACAACGTCTAGCCATTGCCCGGGTGATTTTAAAAGACCCGCGGATTTTGATTTTAGATGAAGCCACGGCGGCCCTCGATGCCCTTTCTGAACACTATGTCCAAAAAGCCATGGATGATTTAATGGAAGGCCGCACCGCCATTGTCATCGCCCACCGCTTGGCTACCATTGCCAAGGCAGACCAAATTGTGGTGATGGAACAAGGCCAAATCGTCGAACAAGGAACCCACAAAGAATTACTTGAAACAAAAGGCTTATACGACAAACTTTACCGCACCCAGTTTCGCTTAGCCGCTGAAGGTGCCACACTTGCTCAAATAGAAGAAACTGCCGCTTAGAGAGTTTTTAACGCTCTAAGCAAAATAAGCTACAAGTCTTTCCTACTGTTATTTCTTTACTTTTGCATTTGGCGATTGCTATAATCGAAAAAAATGAAAGGAAGTTATGAGATGCTACTTCTAGGATTGCTTGCTGGGCTAGGAACACTCTTCAATTATTTTGCGGTTACTGCAAATTATTATCCGCTACTTTTTGCCATTGTCTTACAAGTTATACTCTTTTTACTGGCTACCTTTGCTTTAGTCCGTTATCAAGGGCGACGTCTGCGACCAAGCTATGACCGAGCTGGATATAACATTTGGACATTTTCATTTGCTATCATCCTGTTGTCTTTTATCGGAAATTTGGCCGTATTAGCGGTTTTTCTCCTTAATCAGTTTGGTTACCTTTCAGGATTTTAAAAAAATGTAGTCGCGAGTTTCTACCGCTTAAAGTGGTCTGCTTACTAAAAATACCGTTTTTCCAAGCTTTTATCGCTTGAGAAAACGGTATTTTTTAGTAAGAAGTTCTTTATTAATACGGTAATGTCACTTTTTTTACTAGAGGATCCAAAATTTCTCCATTACTAGCAATCACTCGCTGATACCAGTAAAAAGAGTCTTTTTTCAAGCGTTTAAAGCTCCCTTTCCCCCAATCATCTAAATCCACATAGATAAAGCCATAGCGCTTACTCATTTCCCCCGTAGAAGCACTGATCAAATCAATAGGAGCCCAGCTCAAATAGCCCAAACACTCCACATAATCTTCCGTCACTGCTTTTTTTACTTGTTCAATGTGCTTAGCTAAGTAGCTCATGCGATACTCGTCATGAATCGATCCATCCGCTTCTAGACAGTCCACTGCCCCTAAACCATTTTCAGTAATTAAAATCGGTAACTGGTAACGACGATAGAGATAGTTCATCACATAACGGATGCCCATTGGATCAATTCCCCATCCCCACTTGGACTGCTCCAAATAAGGATTTTGCACACCACCAAATAAGGATTCTGTTTCTTTTCTTTCAAACTCTGATTTGCTAACGCTGGATAAGTAATAGTTTAAGCCAATAAAATCTAGCTTACCGTTAGCAAAGGCGGTTTCATCAGCAATTTCTCTTTTTAGTTGAATATTCCAAGTTTCGTATTCCTTTATTTTATACTTAGGAAAATTCCCAAAACACATCGCATCACTTTGATAATAATCACGATCATTTTCTAAAAAAGCTTTTAAAATATTTTCAGGACGACAATCGTAGGCATAGATTGGATTGAAACCAAAGACACAACCAATCCGATTTTTGGGATTCAACTCATGGCCTAGAGCAACAGCTTTCACACTGGCTAATGTCATATTATAACCAATTTGTGCCAACTCTTGGACAGGTAACGCCATATCACTGTACTTCACACCAGCAATCATATAGGTAAAAATGTCTGACTGCTCACTTTTAGGATCCAGATGATTCATTTCATTAAAAGTGACCCAATAGTGGACTTTTCCATTAAAAAATCTCATCACCGTTTCACAATAATGCAGATACAAATCAATCACTCGGCGATTGCCCCAAGCACCATAGTGGTCCACTAAATACTTAGGCATTTCAAAGTGATACAACGTCACAATAGGCTCAATCCCATTGGCTAACAAGGTATCAATCACTTTTTCATAAAAAGCTAATCCCTCTTGATTGGGTACTTCTTCATCTCCATTAGGAAAAATTCGGGCCCAATCGATGGAAAGACGCAAGGCCGTAAAACCCATTTCTTTAAAGAGTTGGATGTCTGTTTCATATTGATTATAAAAATCGATGCCTTCATGGGATGGATAGTTTAATTCAGGCTGAATTTCTGAGGTAATTTGTCGCTCGCAATCGCGACTGCCTTTGGTCACCAGGTCCATAATTCCCGGGCCTTTATTGCCTACTTGCCAGCTACCTTCACATTGATGGGCGGCAATACTGCCGCCCCATAAAAAATCACTTGCTAATTCCATAGCATTACTCCTTAACTGGTTTTAACTGTTTCCAAAGAGCTAGCCACCCCGCTATCCAAGTAATACTCTCGTAGTCGAGTCAGTTCTTCAGAAGTCATTTTCATAACTTTTTCCAAATATTGCTCTGGATTGTCTGCTAGTTTTCTCATCTCTTCAAAAGCCGCATCAATGTATAGTTTTTTGGTTTGCATCAGGCCGGATAAGTAAGTTAATACTTGAGGATTATCCGTGTATTGACGGTATTCCGCCATGCGTTTTTCATTCCGGGTGGCCATCATTTCTTTGGTCAACATATAGTCTTCGTAAATGGCGGACTCTTCTACTCCGAGACAAAGAAGAATCAAAATTGCCGCAAAACCAGCCCGATCCTTCCCTCCTTTACAATGTTCTAGTAAAGGTGTCTTTTCTCCTGACAATAGCAATTCCAAATACTCCCGGTAGCGCTGATTGGCAATTTTAGTCGCAACCAGTTCTCTCATTTGCTCCGCCATTTCTTCCAAACGACTGGCAAAATACTCTTCTCCTTCCGGGGTTTTGGCAATGGCAACTAATTTGTGGATTTTCTCTTGGTCATCCACTAAATTTCCTGTAGCCAAAGCGGCAATATCCGCATTAGGATTCAAATAATAGTGGGTAACCCCTGGAATCCTTTGATCTGGGGCTGCTTCGATTTCCGTATATGAACGAAAATCAACAATCGACTTCAATCCGATGACTTCTTCCAGATAGCGAACATCTTTTGCCGTTAAATTATTCAAGGCATCGGAGCGATATAAAAGCCCCCACTTTGTATAGCGGCCATCTTTTGTGGGATAGCCCCCCAAATCGCGGCAGTTAAAAGTCCCTTCTAGCGGCAATACCCGCTGAGCGATAAGCTTTTGTTTGTCGCCAAATTGGTAAAGATAGAAATAGCGCTGTTCAGCAAAGTCTTCAGGCGGTAAAAAGGATAAATTTTCTTTCATAAACGTTCCTAGATAGACTTTGTTGGTCAGTGACATATCTGGTGTTGTTCCTTGGTAAACAGTCACTTGCATACCAGAGGGAATCTCTTCATCTTGAATGGTAACATACCCATTTTTAAGCAATAAGTTTGCCATAATTTTTCTCCTTTATTCCACTTCTTTAGAAACTTGATTGGCTACAGGAGCTGCTTCTTGCAGTACTGGTTCCGAGGCAGCTTTTTTGATAGCCGGTGTTTCTTGTGGTGCTTCTTCGGCCAATTTTTGTTTATCTAATAGACGTAAAAACGGTACATATAGTGCAATTACTGAGAAAAATTGAACAATTTGGACCATCATACCCGCAAAGCCTCCAGCGATAAAGCCGCTGATAAATGGTGGCATGGACCAAGGCAAATCTACGGCGACTCGTGGCAAGAAGCCAATTACCGTCGCAAAGTAAGCAATGGAAATACACACTACAGGAGCTAGAGCCATCGGCAAGAAAATCAGCGGTTGGAAGACCATGGGAATTCCAAATTTCATCGGTTCACTAATGCCGAAGAAACTTGGAATAATGGAGACTTTCCCCACAGCTTTTAGTTGTTTACTGCGAACTAGGAAAATCAAGAGACAAGCCAGTGCCAAGTGACGAGGGCCTTTGTAAATATTCAAAAAGTAAGAGTTCAAAATAAAAGGTAGACTTTCGCCACTAGCCAAAGCTTGGGTGTTGGCAATAGCTAAAGGCATGTACAATGTTGCGGTAATTGCAGAGGTCACGTTACTACCGTGAATGCCGAACCACCAGAAGACTTCCCCTAAGAAGCAAATCACCAGCATAGTTGCCAAAGAACTGCTAGCTCCTTCTAGCGGTTGTTGCAAGACTGTATAGATAAAGGAATGGATATCCCCATAGCTAGTGAAAGAAAATGCCACGTTGATACCGATAAAAGAAATCGCTACCACAATAAAAGAAATCAAAGACTCGAAAGATGAAGAAATCACCGGGGGAACCGCCGCCGGCATTTTGATCTTAACGCCTTTTTGCAATAACAAAACATAAAGACGAGTCGCCACAATAGCGGAAATCATCCCCACAAACATTCCCCGGGAACCTAAATAGGTCAAAGTAAAAGCTTTCACACTTGAACCTTCCACATCAAAAAGGGTAATCGGAGTAACAATGAAGAATGCCAATAAAGAAATGGCAATGGCATTAATTTGACTTTGTTTAAAATTGCGGGCCAATTCCGACGATAAGGCAGCCACTAAGTAAATGGAAATCAAACCATTGGTCATGGTATCCCCTAATGATAAGAAGGGTGCAATGCCGTAATCACTTAAAAATTGGGTATAGCCCTCAATGGGAATACTGGCAATCAAAGTCAAAATCGAGCCCACAATGGTAATCGGCAATAAACGAGCCATCCCATTGGCAATGGTTTTTACATAAACATTATTGGAAAAGGCGGTCACGCCGCGATTTAATTTTGGTGCTATTTTGTGGGTAACAGTGGTAAAGTTCATGATACTCCCTCCATTTCGCTGATTTTTTCTAAGGCAAAGCGTAAAACGTTTTCTCCATTCATGGTGCCATAATCAAAGGAATCAATCACCGCCACCGGAATATTGGTGACTTCCTTAATATCACTTAAACGATGGGCGATTTGCGGCCCTAAAAGAATCACTTCTACATCCAAATGTTCTTCAATGTCTGAATCCGCCACAGCATTAATCTCCGCAGGAATACCTAGGCTTGTGGCTGCTCCTTGCATTTTGGCTACCAGCATACTAGTAGAAAAACCCCCAGCACACGCTAACAAAATCTTTTTCATACTCTCGTTCCTCCTTCTAATTTTTGCAATCGCGCTTCTAAAGCACGAGTATTCAAAATTACTTCACCGGCTACATCGCGAATGGCCATAGCCGTCATTAAATGATCCTGGGCATGAACCAACAATAAAGAGACTTCCTGTTTATTTCCCCGCACTTCTTCTTGAATCAAATGGGTCTGACTCTTATGGGCTTGATTGACCTCCTCTTTAGCGCTCTCTAGTAAGGTTTCTGCCTGATCTAAATTTCCCAGACGATTTTCCCTTAAAGCTAAGAGACTCTTGCTACGAGCATTGCCTGCATGTAAGATAATTTGCATAATCACTTCTTCCATTTTCATCCTCCGATCTTTTATAGCGCTTTCATTTAATTCTTTATTTACTCTTTTTGTTGGACTTGGGCTAGATAGTGACAAAACTCGCCATAACTGCGGCTCTTGCTTAAATTTTGAACTAATTCCGGCCGCTCCATCACTTTGATTAACAACTCACTGATTTCTCGATGTAAGAAAAACTGTTTGGCTTTCACGTTGATCATAAAGATGGATTTGACGATTTTTCCTTCATAAATCAAAGGATTTGGCAGCACAATAACCGCCATACTATTTTGCTGGGCATCCTGACGCATACTGTGAGGTCCAGCGACTCCATTGTCATATACTGTACTAAAGCGTTGTTCCCGATTTAGCAGAGATTCCGGAAAATCCTCATTAGCAAATCCCAAGTTCACCATTTTTCTAGCATACTTGGCTAAGATGGTTAAATAGTCTTGTTCTTGTTCTTCTACGAAAAATAATTCTTCACAAAATAAATGTTGTAAGGGAATCGTTTTTTGATAGCTGTGACTTAAGTGCATCCCCAAAATATTTTTTAACTTTTGTAACTCTCCCTCATTAGGATTTTCCGAAAGAGTAAAAACCGGAACATCTGTAGCCACTTTCACCGGAATAGTGCTTAAAACTAAATCCGACTTGGAAATAGTTTCTGGCAAACTACTAACTGCGCTCACTTGAATTTCTGCTTGAGGAAAATGGTTTTCTAAACGAGCTTTCATCAGCAGTGAGTTGCTGCGCATTCCTTCCGTAACAAGCAAAATCTGCCGAATCTCTCTGATTTTTTGCTGATACTCCCGTTCTTGATGAGCTGCAAAATGTAAAGCCAAGTAACCAATCTCATCTCGGGAAAGTTGAAATTTGCTTAATTCTTCATGGTAATCAATAAACTGCAAACTGATCAAAAATGAATTGGAATACTGCACTGAAATTGAAGTAATCAATGAATTCTTCAGCTCCAAACCAAAAGACGTCCGTAATATTAAAGGATAGATATGGAGTAACAAGCACTCCTTTAGCAACTGATCATTGCTATAATTTGTGCCATGTTCTTGATCAATTCGAGCTAAGGCCGTAGCAATCATTTTTTTCATAGCTACTTGCCGTACTTCCGGCACTTCTACGCTAGTCGCTTTGCTAAAAATCTGGGAAGCCAAGAGATGGACTTCTTGTGGATCAAAAGCTAACTCAAATAGTTCTCCTAAAAAAACTAGTAAGTCTTGGGCCATTAAATATTTTTTTGATCCAATTAATTCTTGCGCCACAGTAACTTCTGCGATTTCATTACCATGGGATACTCGAAAGACTAAAATCTGTAAATGAAGCATCATGGATTCGATTCCAGTACGATTCATTTCGATTCTGTGATAGGCTAACAACCTCTTAAATTCCTCTTCCACTTGTTTAAATTGCTTTGCCAAAGTTTGCACAAAGGCAAAATATTCCGTAGTATCCTCTTCTTTTTGATTAATCTTTAAGGCAACTTCTGAAAATAACTTCCGAATCGCCAGCTCTTTTCCTTTTAGATGTAAGCCAAAATGTGGCTTAGAAATTAAGCTAATATGATTATCTTGCAAAATTCTTTTGACCACTTTTAAGTCACTGATTACTGTGGAGCGACTGACATCCAAAATATCAGCAATTTGTTGGATAGAAATGTAGCCTTTGTTTTGCAATAAAAGATACAAAATCAATCGCTGACGGTAATCTTTGTCACTAGCAGAGTATGGATTGACTTGGTTGAGACTCTCTTGATAAGATAGAAAACTTTCACGATTATGAATAATTAAATGATAGCCTTGCTTGGTGATTGTTTTGATTTCAAATCCTTTCGTCTCTCCTTCATCTCGCAAACCTTTAATGACTTCACGAATTTTTCTCTCAGAAAACTTTAACCTTTCTTTTAATTCATCAATAGATAATGTCTGGTGTTCATTCAACAGGGCGACGACTTGGCCAAAGTCTGTCATTTAATATCCCTCCTCACTCTTTCCATATACTCATTTTCACATAATTTTTTCCAAAATAAAAGTATAAATATTGCAAAAATCTTATGCAAAAGGACATTTAATATGAAAACGTGATTAGGACGCTTTAATTATTCTTGTTATTGTTTTTTTCGCGATTTTCAAAATAAAAAAACAACAATCATTCTATTGATTTTAGAAAAATCGTTATCTTTACACTAAGAAAAAAATTTTTTTAACAGTTTTCTTCCTATATTAATCCCATTTTTCTTTGTCTTTTCTGTTGATGAAGCGGACCGATTTTCCTTGAAGCGCCGGGAAGAATGGCATATGATGGGGGTAGCTTAAGAAGGCGGTGAAAAGAGATGGAACTGTTTGATTGGGTACATACACAACTACAAGGCTGGCCTTTTGCTGGACAAGTTTTGCTTTGGCTTATTTTGGCGGTAGTCGCCTTGGTGGTGTTAAGTCTCTTGTTTTCTTTGCTCTTTGCGCCTTTCATGTGGCTGTACAATCGTCTCACCGATGGCAATCAAAACAATGTCATGCCTGAGGCTGACTATGTCACAGGAGAGTTGACCGCAAAAATCCATGGCAAGTCCACAGGCGAAGTGATGGAAACCAGTTCTAGCGGGGGTTCAGTCCATCCTGCCCGCCTCTTTGACGAAGACGAAATTGCTAAAGATACTCTTTATCCTGTTGGTACCAAGGTCCTGATTATCGCTTTTGATGAATCAGGAATTGCATTAGTTGTCCGTAACAAACAATTTATTTAAGGGAGTGAAAATATGTTTAACGTTATTTTAATCGCAATTCTGGTCATTTTTTTCCTGATTTTTCTCATGGTGCGCTACCGCATCGGCAAACCAGACGAGGCTTTAATCGTCACCGGCTCTTTATTAGGTAGTGAAGGCATCAAAATTTTGAAAAACAGCGGAACTTTTGTGATTCCGATTATCCAAAAAGCCCATACCTTAAGCCTTTTGACCCATAAATTGGAAATTGGCACGCCAGAAGTTTACACCGAACAAGGGGTACCCATTAAAGCTTCTGCTACCGTCTTGGTGAAGATTGGCAACTCCACAGAAGCCATTAAAACCGCGGCGGAACAATATTTAGGCAAGTCCACCGAAGAATTAGAAGACGAAGCCAAAGAAGTTTTGGAAGGTCATTTGCGGGCGATTCTCGGCACCATGACTGTAGAAGCCATTTATAAAAATCGGGATGACTTTGCCGAACAAGTCCAACAAGTGGCCTCTACCGACTTGAAAAAAATGGGCTTGGAAATCGTCTCTTTCACCATTAAAGATGTCTCTGATCCCAATGGTTATTTGGATGCCCTGGGACGGCCTCAAATCGCGGAAGTTAAGAAAAATGCGGAAGTGGCGGAAAGTAACGCCTTAAGAGAAACCCGGATTAAGCAAGCGGAAAATGAACAGTTGGCCCAACACGAAGAAATTCGCCGCAAAACCGAAATCGCGGAAGCCAACAAAGACATGGCCCTAAAACAAGCCCACTATCAACAAGAACAAGAAGTGGCTCAAGCCCAAGCGGAACAAGTGGCCGTAGCGGAAAAAATGAAAGTCAACTTAATCGAGCAAGATAAAAACATTGAAATTCAAGCCAAACAAGCTGAATTGACGGAAAAAGAACTCACCGCCACCCTTCGTAAAAAAGCTGAAGCCGATAAATATGTAGTAGAACAAAACGCTTTAGCGGACAAAGCCCGCCAAATCGCTCAAGCCGAAGCGGAAGCCGAAAAAGTCCGTCTCGCTACTCAAGCCGAAGCGGAACGGATCGAAAAACTGGGGAATGCCGACGCCGAAAAAATCACCAAAGTCGGTGTGGCAGAAGCCGAAAGTCGGGAAAAGATGGCTATTGCCTTGACCAAGCTAAACGAAGCCGGGATTTTGATGGAATTTATCAAAGTGCTCCCTGCTATTGCCAAAGAAGTCAATGCGCCATTGTCTAATATCGACAAAGTGGTCAGCTTCGGGGCTGGTGACGGCCTACCCGAAATGGGCCAAGCCGGACTAGCTCGTACTTTTGAAACCATTAAAGAAACCACCGGCTTAGATTTGGTCAATTTGATTAATGATTCTCTCTCCACTAGAAGTGGCAATCGGGAGTTGGTGGAAGCTGTAGTGAACCATCCTGAAGAAAAAGTTGCGGGAGAAGCCGGTGAACCGGTAGTTTTACCCGATACTGCCGAATAATTAATAACAATAAGACAACGAAAAGGAGCAAGCCCAACTATGCTAGGGTCTGCTCCTTTTTGGATTGCACAGTATCAATTAAAACAAGGTTTTGACTTCTTTTGCAAAATAATCCGGCACAATTACATCGGCAATTTTTAATGCCGCTAACGCTTTGCGATTATCGCCAGTTTCGATGGCGATGATTTTTTTGGCACCGGCATTTTCGGCTGCTAAGAGACCCGAGTGAGAATCCTCAAAAATCACCGCTTCTTTTGGGTCTACATTGATTTTAGCCGCCGCTTGTAAGTAATAATCCGGTGCGGGCTTGCTGTTCATATTGCCGTTGTCATAGACGATGGTCTCAAAATCAAACCAACGATCCAAGGCAAAAAATTCAAAATAGAAACTGACATTGCCAAAGCCTGCTGCGGTGGCGATATTTACAGGGATACCTTGTTCTTTCAAATGATCCAAAAATTCCGGTGCTCCTGGCATTAATTGCTGGGTGGCAGGAGTTTTGCGAACCATCTCCCGGTAAATGTCTTCCTTTTGCTCTCCTAACACTAAGGCTTCATCTTTAGTCAATGAACGCTCAAAGAGATATTCCAAAACTAAGCGATTGTTCTTGCCGTGGACGTTTTCTTGAAATTCTGCCGGCGTTAAGAGCTTGCCCGCTTTGGTTTTGGCAAATTCCAACCAGGCTGCCTCATTTTGCGGCGAATCTGGCAAAAGCGTACCATTAAAATCAAATAAAACTGCTTTACACATGGAGCCACTTCCTTTTTTGTCTTTATGGTAGCACAAAGACTAAAAAAGGAACATGAAAACAAAAACCAACTTGCCCAAGCATTTTGCAGGCAAGTTGGTTTTGACTCCTTTCCTATTTTCTCCAAGCAGACTTATTCCAACTTCAAATAAATATTTTTCGTCTGACTGTAGGCATCTAAAATCGTCTTGTAGGTTTCCCGTCCAATCCCGGATTTCTTATAGCCCCCAAACGGTGTGCCTGCGGGTAATTCTCCATAAGTATTGATCCACATCGTCCCCGTCTTCACCGCTTTGGCAACTCGAAAAGCTTTGTTAATATCTTTGGTGCACACCCCGCCAGCTAAACCGTAGTCAGAATCGTTGGCTAGGGCAATCGCTTCAGCTTCATCTTCAAATTTCTCCACCACTAACACTGGACCAAAAATTTCTTCTTGGGCTACTCGCATATCATTGGTAACATTGGTTAAAATCGTCGGCTTCACAAAGGCACCTTTTGCTAAGTCTCCTTCTTCATAGCGTGTCCCTCCACACGCTACTTGGGCGCCTTCTTCTTTGCCAATTTTGATGTAATCTAAAATTGTTTCGACTTGGCCTTCGTTAATCTGAGCGCCCATCTCCGTGTCTTCTTCCCAAGGCAAGCCAACTTTGACGGCTTCAAAGCTCGCCACTAACGCCTTCAAAAACTCATCGTAAATACCTGATTGTACCAAAAGGCGACTGCCTGCTGAACAAACTTGACCTTGATTGGTCAAAATACCGCTGCGAGCCAATTTTATTCCTTGGTCAAAATTGGCATCGTCAAAGATAATATGAGCAGATTTGCCTCCTAATTCCAAAGTGGCGGGAATCAAGTTTTTGGCTGCTCCTTTGGCTACTACATAGCCCACCTCCGTAGAACCAGTAAAGGCCAATTTGTTAAAGCCGGGATGAGTCAGCATGTAATCTCCAGACTCAGAACCTTTACCAGTGATTACATTTAAGACTCCTTTTGGCAATAAAGGACCGATGAGTTTCGTAGCTTCCAATAAGCTTAAGGGTGTGGCAGAAGAAGGATGAATCACAATGGTATTGCCTGCCGCTAAAGCAGGAGCAATCTTCCAAGCCGCCATTAACAAAGGAAAATTCCAAGGAACGATTTGGCCCACTACTCCAATTGGTTCTTTTAAAACCATGGTCAATGTCTTATCATCTAATTCTTTAATAGCCCCTTCTTCAGAGCGCACCAACGCTGCAAAATAACGAAAATGGTCAATCGCTAAGGGAATATCTCCTTCTAAATTTTCGCGAATTGGTTTGCCATTGTCATAAGTTTCGATTTGAGCTAGGCTCTGAAGATTTTCTTCCAAGACATCCGCTATGGCCAATAAAATGCCACTGCGTTCAATGGTGCTAATTTTACTCCAAGTATCAAAAGCCGCCCGAGCAGCATCCACCGCCTGATCCACGTCTTCATTGGTGGCATTGATAAAACTGGCTAAATCCTCTCCATTACTAGGATTAGTCGACATTAATGTAGCCCCTTTTGTCCCCTTCGTCCACTGACCGTCAATGTACAAGCCGTATTCTTTGTCCAAAAGTTCTGCTGGTTTTTTCACAAAAATCCCTCCTATTTTAATTTACGTCACTTTCAGTATAGTAGAATTACTCCTTTGCACCAAAGATTTTGCATACGCTTTCAAAACTAATCCTATTACCTCTTTGTTTTCAAAGGAAACGAACCCGTCTTTCCCACTTTAAAGTAATTTGTATAAAGTTTTTCTAAAGAAACTGCCCTCTTGGAGGTGAGTTATCGCTTTTGTGAATTTTCTCCTTATGTTACGATAAAAATAAAGCGTTTTCAAAAGGAGGGAGATTGATGAAATTACACACTTTTTCGGGAGGAATTGATTTTGATCCCAGTATGAGAAAATTGAAGCAACGATTCCATGTAAGAAAAAAAGACGTCGCTTATTTTGAGCCAACCCAAGTGGCCATCCCCTTAACTCAACACATCGGCACCCCAAATGAAGCTGTGGTAGCTGTAGGGGATCAGGTTGTAGCCGGTCAAGTTATCGCCAAAAGTTCCGCCTTTGTCTCAGGGCGCGTCCACGCTTCGATTAGCGGAAATGTCACTGGCATTAAAGAAGTTCCCGCTTTAGGTGGCGGTGTGCAAAAGGCCATCCTCATTGAAAGAAATTCGTCAGAAAAGACAGCAGAAAGACTGCTACCAGAAAACTTAGCTCCTCTTGAAGCAATTCAAGCAGCGGGGATTGTGGGCTTAGGGGGCGCCACATTTCCCACCCATGTAAAACTCAGTCCTCCTGATCATCAAAGCATTGAATACGTGATTTTAAACGGCACTGAATGTGAACCCTTCTTATCTTCTGATGATTATTTAATGCAAAAAGAAAGCCAAAAAATTCTTCAAGGTGGGGAAATTGCCCGAAACATTTTAGGGGCCAAATATTTGTTGGTCTCAGTGGAAGAAGACACTCCAGAAGCTTTTGCCGTTATGAATCAAACTGCTAAAGAACTGGGTTTACCCCATTGCAAAGTCCTTTCTGTCCCCATCACCTATCCTCAAGGTGGCGAAGGGCAATTAGTCCAAACTTTATTAGGTCGAGAAATTCCCTTTGGCGGTTTACCGGGAGATGTGGGGGTGGTGCTTTTAAACGTGGCCACAGCTTTTGGAATTGCCCAAGCAGTCAATGAGCGAAAAGCCTTGACCCGGCGTTTTATTACTGTAACAGGTACGGTCAACACGCCCCAAGTGGTCTCTTTTCCTTTTGGCACCATGGCTAAAGATTTACTAGCCTTTTGTGGCGGAACAAGTTCGCAAGCGGTCAAAATTCTCCAAGGTGGCCCCATGATGGGTCGAACCCTCCCTGATTTAGACACTCCTTTAACGAAAGGTGCCAATGGTTTATTGGTATTAAGCGACGGTGAAGTGTCCGAAACTTGCGAGCAGCCTTGTATTCGCTGCAATCGCTGTGTGGAGGTCTGTCCCGTAAACATCGAACCGCAAAATATTGACCTAGCTTATCGGGCAGAAGATTTATTCACTTGTGAGCAACTGGTGGCTACTCGTTGTATTAATTGTGGTTGTTGTACCTATGTTTGTCCTGCTCGGCGAAATTTAGCCAGCAACATCACCAAAGCCAGCAATAAAATCAAACAAATCAAAAAGGAGTTGGCCGACAATGACAAAAACTGACTTACAGCTCGCCGACTCGCCCCACTTAGTCGGTGATACCACCACTAGAGAGATTATGAAATGGGTGCTTATTGCCTTAACGCCGATGGTCTTACTAGCTGGATATTTATTTGGCTGGCGGGTTTACCTCTTATTTTTCATTGCCGCAGCTAGCGCCCAAATTTGTGAAGTGCTTTGGTTCAAATGGCGTAACCAAGCTTTGACTTGGGATTTAAGTGCTGTGGTAACGGCGGTTTTATTGACTATGAATTTGCCCCCCTCTGCTCCTTGGTATTTTCCAGTAATCGGCTCCTGTTTTGCCATTATTGTGGTGAAAGAATGCTTTGGCGGGATTGGGTATAATTTTTTAAATCCCGCCTTAGCTGGTCGGGCGCTGTTGGTAGCATTATTTTTTGAAGAAATGTTCAAAATCAGCTGGCCCAATCCCCCCTTTGCTAAAATTGCCCCTGATGTGGTAACGAAAGCTACTCCTTTAGCTCAAATGAAGGCCGGACAAGCTTTAAGCGGTGAAGAATTGTGGCAAGCTTTTCTCGGCAACACCGGGGGACGGATTGGGGAAACCAGCAGTTTGTTACTGATTCTTGCCTTTGTTTTATTAGTCTATAAAAAAATCATCCAACCTCAGATTCCTTTGATTATTGTGGGCACAGTGGCAATCGGCGCTTGGCTTTTTGCTGAAAGTGGCAGTTTAGCTAGTCTTAAGATGGTTTTAGGCCATGTATTCGGCGGCGGGTTATTATTAGGGGCGATTTTTATGGCAACGGATTATGCTTCTAGCCCAACTACTCGATTTGGTCAATCCTTATATGCGCTAGGAATCGGTCTTTTGGTGCTCCTCTTCCGCTTTTTAGGCGCGACTTACGAAGGCGTCAGTTATGCCATTCTCACCATGAACTGCGCTACCCCGTTGATTGACCGCTTAATACGCCAGCGAGTTTTAGGAGAAGAAAAGACCTTGGGCAATTTTAAAATCAAAGGTTGGGGGGAATCAAAATGAGTGTACCAATCCGTCTCGTTTGTTTTTGCATTATTTTACTTGTGGATTACCAAGCCCAGAAAACACCCAGTCAAATCGGCAAAAAAACCACTCCTTTTAGTAAAGGCGTGGCGACTAGTTTTTTAATTTCAGTAGCGGCTTTATGGGGCTTCGCTGTCTTTTGGCTCGTAAATTTCGGTATTGCAATTGGCGGAAATGCTGTAGTCTTAGCTCCTTTTTTACTAAGCTTGATTACGTTGTTTTTTAGTGGGGAGCTTTTCTACCTCACCAGAAAGCGTCTAGCAAAAGACATGCAGGGAGCTTTACTGGTCTTGCCAATAGTAGTAAATCTGGCTTTATCTTGGCAGTTGGATTTGGCAGACAGTAGCCTGCAAGGTCATAATTGGCTGATGTATGGGGTCGGCATACTTTTCTTCTTTGTTTGTTCCTTGTTATATTTTGGGATTAAAGAACGCTTGAAGCTTTCCCCCATACCAGACTTCTTACAAGGCTTACCGATTCAACTAACGGTGCTGTTTTTAATTTTCCTCAGTTTATCCTTTTTCCAAGGAGTCTTTTTCGGAGAGTTGTTTTAAAGTATAAAAGGATGTGCCATAAGTCATTTCCAAGTGATAAATAGTAAATATTCTAACATACTTCTCAAGGAAATATATGATGTCAATCGTTGTGTCATAGTCCGCAGAGAGAACATGACCATACGAGGTTACTACGCTCCTTTCAGTCGCCTAGTACAGTTGAACTAAGCAAAAATCGCTAAGTTCAACTAGCAATTACGCTGACTTAGCTTGAGAAACACAGATTAGTTAGCGTTTGAGATTTTTAGCTATGAAAAGAAGACTATCTTCCAATGATTTTTAATGGAAGATAGCCTTCTTTTGCTTGCGTCTCACGTTTGGTATTGTTCGGTTTGGAGGACGGTGATGGGACGATTGTCACCATCCTTTTGTATTCCTAAATTCACGTAGGTTTGGCATAGCGATTGCGTCTGGTCATCATATCGTCGGCTTTATCGTAATTTAAGGTGTAGTTCTCATCTTGGTTCATTAAAATAGTGGTGATGATATCCAGCAGATAGATGATGGCAAACTGGGTATTGACGAATTTCTTTTCATCGGCAAATTTACTACTAAAGACCACCAAGGAAATATCGCTGATTTCGGAAATATAACTATCCGCAAACGAAGTGATGGAAATAATCCCCGCCCCTCGCTCTTTACAAATATCCAATGTCTCCACGATTTCATCGGTGCCTCCAGAAGAAGAAATGGCAATCACCAAATCGTCTTCGGTTAAAGTGGCACTCCCAATGAGCATCAAGTGGGTATTGGTTAAACAACGGGCGGTGATGCCCATCTTCAAAAAGCGCAAGTTCAATTCTTCGGCGGTAAAGCCCGAACTGCCTAAGCCGTAGATGTAAATCCGCTTGGCTTCTTTAATTTTTTTAATGGCGTCATAAATCAGTTGTTTGTCCAAGCTTTTATTGGTCATGTCGATAATTTTATTGTAATAATAAAAGATTTGGTCAATATGATCGTCGTGTTCCACTTCGATTTTATTGGACAACGAATTGATTTTCATCTTCATATCCACATAGGATTCTGCCCCCATTTTCCGGCAAAAGCGGGTAATGGTGGAAGGAGAAGCCCCAGTGATTTGAGACAGATTGGTAATGGTCATGTTTTGCAAACTACGGTCGTTTTGAAGTACATAATTCGCAATTGCCTGTTCTTTGTCAGACAGCTTGTTGTATTGATGTTGAATCGTTTGCAGAATATCCATCTATGTACCTCCTGCTTATCCCTAAGACTAAGCTTGCTGTTTATTTTTTGAAAGGAAATGATACAAGGCTCCTACCATCCCCGCCCGATTGCCGAGTTTGGCAAAATACAAAGGACTTTGCCCAAAGAAAGGATCAATGACTTGTTCTTGAATTTTAGCTTCTAGTCGTGGTTTGATAAACGCCACTTGTTCCATAATGCCCCCACCGAGAATGATGGTTTCTGGGTTTAAGAGATACATCAATGAAGTGATCCCCTTGGCTAAATCCGTCAACCACTCATCTAACAAGGCTAGCATTTTTTTATCGCCAGCTTGAGCCCGTTCCATAATGAGCCGACCGTTTAAATCACTCTCAGAAAATGTCCCTTGGGCTTTTTTAACCAATGCACTGGTGGAAGCCAAGTCTTGGAAATAGTGACCGTCCACATTTAAATAGCCGATTTCACCGGCTGAATAATTCCGCCCCCGGACTAAATCGCCATTTTGATAGACCGCTCCGCCGATACCGGTGCCGATGGCCAGACAGACTAAATTATTTTTAGCTAAAAGTTGTCCCCGCCAGGCTTCTCCTAATAAAACTGCATTGACATCATTTTCCACTTCACAGGGAATATTAAAGCGCTCTTCTACGGCTTGTTTAAAGTCGGTGCCTTGAAAGTTAGGAATCGTATAACCAGCGTAAAGGACTTGGCCTTTAGAAGGATCCATCACTCCAGAGCTTGAAATCGCTACACCAATTATCTCATATTCTACTGATACTTGTTCGACTAAGTCAAGAACCGTACTTAAAATACGATTTTCATTAGGCGTATTCTGGCAAGGTACTGCCGGCTGGTCTTTGATTAACTGGGCATTTTCATCATAGACCCCACTTTTAATGCTGGTGCCTCCCACGTCGATACAAAAATAATAAGCCATTTGACTCGCTCCTTTCATCACAACCAGCCGACCCAAAAGGTATCGGCTGGTTGTTGGTCTACTCAATCGCTTTTGAACGACGGAGGCCTTTTTCAATTACTTTATTACTGGTTTTGACAAAATTATCCAATGCTTCTTGGCTAGTCTTTTCTCCTGTCATCACTGCTTGTAATTCAGGATACAACGCATTCCTCATTTCCGCATAGCCTGGGGTGTTGTTAGAGAAGTTCACCACGTATTGATTGTTGGCTAAATAGGCATCCCAAAATGGCAATGTGGCTTTGTGAGCGTCAGCTACCGTGGTGCGTACCGGCAAGAAGTTGGTACTGGCTTGAATCAATTCTTCATTTTCCGAATAGAATTTCACAAAGTCTTTGGCTAATTCTTTGCGCTTGTCCCCGTTAGTATTAAAGACACCAGAACCTAAGACGTAGGTAAAGGAAGTTGGAACTTCTTCTCCCGGCACATTGGCTAGGCGAGCATCAAAAGGGGCCACCGTACCAGCATCCATACTGCTTAACATGCCGTTAAAGAGCATGGCGTTGGAAAAACTTACAGCAACTTGCTGGTTTTGGAACATGGCGTTGACATCGTTACTGACCAAGGATTCTGGTCCGGCTGCCATCAGTTTTTCGTCTTTGAGTTTTTCTAAAAAGTCTAATGCTTTGACGCCGGATTTTTCATTGACGATCAAATCTCCTGCTTCATTGAAGAATTGATTGCCAAACATCCGCAAATACATCATATTCCAAGTGTCCCCTTGGTTGTTTTTACAGAAAAAGCCTAATGGGGCCACTTTGTCATTGGCGGCTTTTAACTTGGTCAAGATTTGATAAAAATCATCCACGCTCCAAGTGGCGATTTCGTGTTCTCCGGCGATGTATTCTTCCAGACCGGCTGCTTTAAACATATCCGCATTATAGGCTAATGTGCCGGGATTTTGAGCAAAAGGATAAAAATAAGTCTTGTCGCCGATGCTCACATTGTCCCAAATTTGCTCAGAGATATCGTCTTTACTGCTGCTGTCGATCACATCATCCAATGGATCCAATAACCCTTGGTGGGCATAAGCCGATAAGACGAAGGTAGAGTCAAAGAAGACATCTGGCAGTGTATTGGTTTGGGTTGCCACACTCATCTTGCTGTCCCGTTCATCCCCGGGAATCACTTGGACATTGATTTTCGCATCGGGATGTTCTTTTTCGTACATTTTAGCTGCGGTTTTCAAAAAGCTGTCGTAATCGGCGCCTTTTTCATCAGCGCTATAGGTTCCTTTCCACTGGGGTGTCAACCAGACATCAATTTCATTTTGTGCTTTGGCATCGGCCTTGCCACAGCCGGCAAGCCCCAATAGTGTCAGTCCTGCTAATAGGACTAAGGATAGTTTCTTCATTAGTCGTTGCCTCCTTGTTTCCTACTTGAATTGTGAATCTCTGGCTATTCTTTGACTGCACCAGCCGTCGCACCTTTAGTGAAATAGCGTTGGAATAAAATAAAGATAATCAACATTGGCAAGGCCGCCACAGCAGCTCCGGCAACCCGTAACCCGATATTCGGGTTGATGTCTTGTTGCAAACTCGCAACCCCAATGGTCAATGTTTTCATTTCTTTACTGCGAGCCATTAACAATTGCCACAAGTAATCATTCCAAGCAGTGACGAAGTTCAAGATGAACAAGGCCCCAATCCCTGGTTTTACAATGGGTAACATCAGTTTGTAAAAGATGGTCCATTCATTGGCTCCGTCTAGTTTTGCGGATTCTCGCAATGATTCAGGAATGTCTTTAAAGAAAGAGTACAACATAAAGGTCCCAAATCCGGTAGCCAAGTTCGGTACGATCATGGACTGGTAAGTATCGATCCAATCTAAGCCAATAATCACATCAAACAGTGGCACGATAAAGGTTTCTTTGGGCACCATAATCGAGGCAATCACCACTACAAAAAGCACCGTCCGACCTTTAAAATGCAATTTGGCAAAACCATAAGCGGCTAAAGCAGAGATAATCACGCTGAGTAAGCCGGTGAGAAACGAAACGATGAAACTGTTCCAAATCCATTGCAAAGCCGGTTGTCCTTGGAAGAGCTCTTTTAAATTGCCAGTAAACCATTTATTGGGCAAAATATCCGGTGGCATTTTGTAAATTTCAGGAGAGGTCTTAAACGTATTGGTCAACAGCCAAAAAAGGGGTAGTAAAAAACAAAGAGCGAGAATAAAAACGATTACATTTGTTACTAAATCGAATTTTTCCATGCGTTTTAATTTCGTAAGCACGTGAATAACCTCCTATTTATCTGACTTCAAGAATGATTTCAACTGGGGCAAGCTAAAGAGCATCGCAATCACAAACATCAAGACCCCAATGGCAGAAGCCGCACCGGTATTGTTGTAAATAAAGGCATTTTGATACAAGTAATACATCATAGTCACCGAAGCGTTGTTTGGTCCACCGCCCGTTAATAATTGAATTACGACGAAGATTTTCAAAACCGCAATAATGTTAATAATCGTCAAGTAAATCGTAGTTGGACGCATTAAAGGAATCAAAATATGGCGGATGCGTTGCCATCTGGTGGCACCGTCTAATTGGGCCGCTTCAAAGAGATCTTCCGGCAAACCAATCATCGCTGCGATGTACAAAATAATTGCTTGGCCCACATTTCCCACAAAGGTTACAAAGATGATCACCGGCATAACTGTGCGGGAATCACCTAATAAATTCACATCTTCAATGCCCACATTATTCAAGAGATAACTGATCAAACCATTGGATGGATTTAATAAGAAGTTCCAAATGATACTCATTACTACCATGGAAACAATTACCGGTAAATAATAGCTACCTCGAATAAAAGACACATATTTGGGATTTTTATCGTAGACCGTGGTGGCCACAAAAAGAGCAAAAACAATGGTGGCAATCACAATGGCAACTACAAAGAAAATCGTATTAAAAATTGATTTTACAAAGATCGGATCTTGAAACAGGTCAATGAAATTTTGTAAGCCGACGAAATATTTATCCATGCCGTACACTTCATAAAGGCTCATCTTAAAGCCTTTTATCACAGGATAAACAATGAAGACTAACATCAGTAAGACTTGTGGCGCAATAAACAAATAGCCGCTCCAGGGATTATCAATGCCCCGAAATTTTTTGCGGACTTTGGTTTTGTTTGCCACATCAAAAGATTCGGTTTTTTCCAATTATTTCTCCTCCTTGTAACATACTGACAACTGAGGAAAGCGCCTATTTTCGGCACTTTCCTTTTCTCCACAGTTGCCTTTGACTACTTGTCAACGCCAGCGACTGCCTCTACAAACTTTTTGGCAATCAATTGTGGTCTGGTAATTGCGCCCCCCACTACCACAGCATAAGCGCCTTTTTCTAAAACTCGTGCAGCTTTTTGGGGGGTGTTGATATTGCCTTCCACAATAATTGGCTTGTGGATGACTTTTAGCATTTCCTCTAATAATTGAAAATCATTGTCGGCAATATCTTGGCCGCTGGTTTCTTCCGTATAGCCGTGAAGGGTGGTGGCGATGATATCAAAATCAAGTTTTTCGCAATAGATGGCATCTTCTAATGTGGAGCAATCTGCCATCAACAATGTTTCTGGATACTCTTGTTTAATGGTGGCAACCACTTCAGCTAAGTCTTCCCCATTAGGCCGAGGACGTAAGGTGCCGTCTAAAGCGACTACTTCACAACCAATGCTACACAAGGCCCGGACTTCTTTTAACGTCGGTGTGATAAACACAGGACAATCCCCGTAGTTTTGTTTGATAATGCCGATTACCGCTGTATCATTGGCATCTTTAATGCACTGAATATCCACGATGGAATTGGCCCGAATTGCCGCAGCGCCTGCTTCTAAAGCGGCTTTAACCATGCGACTCATAATAAAAGGACTGTGCAATGGTTCATCGGCTAAGGCTTGGCAAGAAACAATCAAGTTCCCTTTGACTTCTGTTAAAAAATCATGCTCTTTTGACATGGCAACTTCCCCCTACTACATAAAATCCTTCACTAATTGTTTGGCTACTGCGACTTGTTCTGGTGAAGCAGCTTTCATTGG
This sequence comes from Enterococcus sp. 2201sp1_2201st1_C11_2201SCRN_220225, assembly GCF_040925905.1. Lineage (NCBI taxonomy): Bacteria > Bacillati > Bacillota > Bacilli > Lactobacillales > Enterococcaceae > Enterococcus > Enterococcus sp. 2201sp1_2201st1_C11_2201SCRN_220225. The sequence continues at coordinate 2,052 of NZ_JBCOJC010000014.1, read as the reverse complement.
CAAGTGGCAATTGCCCATAGCCACACCTTTTTCTGTCAGCATTAATTTCAATGTGTTGTACAAGCCATTTGCTAACACTTTTTGAATCAAATCGTTGGTTTCCGATTGCAAAGCGCGGGCTTTGGCTAAATCCCCAGCTTCCATAGCATCTAAAATTCCCCGAGCTCGCTTGGCATTCACGTTGAATGTGGAACCAATCGCTCCATCAATGCCGACCGCTGCTGCTGGTAATAGCATTTCATCAAAGCCTGAGAACATCAATTTGTCAGGGAAGCGAGAGCGCAAACGTTCCATTAAGTAGAAGTCGCCGGCGGTATATTTCACTCCGGTAATTTTTGGATTGGCAAACAATTCGCCAAATTGTTCTTCGCTGAAATCAACCCCAGTTAACGCTGGAATCGAGTAGACGATCATTTCCGCATCCACGTCTTTCACGATTTCAAAGTAGTAGTTTTTGATTTCTTCAAAGTCAAATTTGTAATAGAAAGGTGTCACTGAAGAGATCACTTTGTAGCCCAATTCATTGACCACGTAATCGGCTAATTCTTTGGCTTCGTAAATATTCAATGAACCCACTTGGGCGATTAAGTCGATGCGGTCCCCCACGGTTTCTTTGACAATTTTGAAAATCCGTTTTTTAGTAGCCGTATCCAACATGAAGTTTTCCCCGGTACTGCCCCCAACGTATAAACCGTCGACTTTATTTACGGTAATGTTGTATTCCACAACTTGCTTTAAGCCTTCTTCTTGTAATGCTCCTTGTTCGTCAAATGGTACCAATAATGCAGAAATAAGTTTTGTCATGATAGCGCCTCCATTAATTTATGAACTCACTATACTACGATAATTATTTTCTTGCATTATATTTTGATGAAAATTATTTTACACAGGAGTGCTTTAACGAAAATCCTCGCGGGCTTTGAGGAATCCACCATCTAAAGAAAATAATTTTCTTGATTTAAACCATTGATAAAATCATTTTCTTGAGCTATAGTAAAAACGGTTTCAATATTGAAACAGCAGAAAATTATCATTAAAAAATTTTAATAAAAAAGGAGAAGAATTATTTTATGTTGATCACAAACCACAAAGATTTTAACAAATTGGCCCAAATTGCTCCTCAGATGCAAGTTGTAAGAGACTTTCTTATGTACTGGCAACAAAATCCGGTTGATTTTAAAGAAAAGCGCTTATCAGAGCAAGTACTAGTGCGTTTATTAAATTATGAGACTGCTAGTTTTGAAGAGCGAAGTTGGGAAGCCCACAAACGGGAAATCGATCTTCACGTCATATTAGAAGGAGAAGAACGGATTTATTTAGCCGGCGAGGAAGCTTTAGTTGCCGGAGAGTACCATCGTGAGGATGATTATTATCTATTAGAAGGAAATAGTGAGCGCTTTGAATTGTTAGCTGCTGATTCCAAAGATAAATCGAGCCATGATATGATGGTGCTTTGGTTGGATGAAGCTCATAAAACCGGAGTTAGCCATACATCTGGTGCGGTTAAGAAATTTGTGTTTAAGATTTTGCCGTAACCCAACATGATAAAAAAAGCCTCTTGCTAGTGATTATCCGCTAGCAAGAGGCTTTCATTTTATCTTACAAATCTAAATCTTCATCCACCAAAATTCCTTTGACCACAATATTTGTCGGGCCAATTAAATCCAGCTGCTTCCCATTGACCGCCACCACTAATTGTCCGCCTAAAACATCAATCACAACGGGCGTATCGCCAGCTGTCAGTCCTCTTTGTACAAGACTATACGCCACAGATCCCGAACCCGTGCCACAAGCCAATGTGAAATCTTCCACTCCCCGCTCATAGGTGCGCACCATGATTTGACTAGCTGAGTTAATTGAAGCGGATGAGTTATTTTCCACAGAATCGGTGCTCTTTTTCTCAACTGCCGGCAAGTCCTTTTGCGCTACTTTTGTAGTAGACACAAAGTTCACATTGGCGCCTTTTGGTAAAGCCGACCAATGGCGTAAGTATTTCGCCAAGGGAGCTAACTGGGCTAAGTCGGTTTCTTCCAATTGGGGATAGCCCACCAC
>NZ_JBCOJC010000013.1:0-54140 GCF_040925905.1 Enterococcus sp. 2201sp1_2201st1_C11_2201SCRN_220225 | reverse complement strand
CAGTATACCATGTTCCCTTCATTCTCCTAAAAAAGATACTCTCCCTCAGTTTTTAATTGCCTTTTTTATAATCTTTGCTATGATTGACGTGAATATATATACGAAGGAGCAATCTCATGCGCAAAGCTGAACGACATGCCATCATTAAACAAATTGTCGCCAATGAAACCGTTCGAACTCAAGAAGAGCTTTTAAAGAAAATTGAAGAACGAGGCGGCACCGCTACCCAAGCCACCATTTCTCGAGACATTCGGGATTTGAAAATCGTAAAAGCCCAAGACAAAGACGGACAGATTCGCTTTGAACTCTTCAGTGACTACGATCCAGAGCAAGACAGCCAAGAAGAAGAACAACGCTTGGTACGAATGATTGAAGAAGTCGTCACCAAAGTGGATCGTGTCCAATTTTTAACGATTATCACGACTATGCCCGATAACGCACAACTGCTCTCTGCGGTCATGGATGAAGTTCCCATTCCGGAAAAAGTTACCACATTGGCCGGCTTTGATACGGTGATTACCATTTGCCGCACCAATGAAGATGCCGAAAAATTGGAAAGCTACTTTAAGGAACATATCCTGGGCTAATTTTCTTGTCAGGAGGGGATTCCATGGATTTTAATACTTTAGATCCTATTGATTTCATCCTTTTTGCGGGACTTTTCATTACTGGCTTTTTCTTGCTGCTGGCTTTTACCATAAGAAAAACAAAAGGCTTGTTTTTCTCCCGTAGTCCCCAACGCTTTTTAAACGAACATTACCATACGTTTAAAGAGAAAAAACGTGGCTACGCTCCTTTCAGTCGCCTAGTACAGTTCAACTAAAGCAAAAATCGCTAAGTTGAACTAGCAAATTACACTGACTTAGCTTGATGAAATCAAGGTTAGTCAGTGTTTGAAATTTTTAACGATGAAAAGACAAGCGACTTCCCATGACGTTTAATGGGAAGTTGCTTGTCTTTTGCTCGTGGCTCACGTTTAGTATTGTTCGGTTCAGAGGACGGTGACATGACTATTGTTATACTCTCCTTTAGCACCTTTGTTCTTCGCTACTTTCCACCACGGTTTCTAGCTTTTTTAATTTTAAGTTTGCTGTGGTTTCTTTAATCAAAAAACTGGTGACCCTAATTGGGCCGCCAGTTTTTTGATGCTTTATGATAGCTTACTTTTTACATCTTATCTGGAGCTTGTAAGCCTAATAAGCGCAAATCTTCTTTTAATACCACAGTGACTGCGTAAACTAACGCTAAACGAGCTGATTTTTCAGCATCGTCGGTTAAAATTTTCACGTTGGCATAGTATTTATTAAAGGCTTGGGACAATTTAATGGCATGTTTTGCAATGACAGAAGGTTCAAATTTATCCGCTGCTTGCATAACCGTTTCTGGATATTTTTGCAAAAGCTTGATGACTTCCCAACTGTTTTCATCAGCTAACGCATAAGTTGCCTTTTCATCTGGCGTAAATTGCGCTTTGGCTAAAATACTCATGGCCCGAGCGTGGCTGTATTGTACGTAAGGTCCGGTTTCCCCTTCAAAACGCACGACTTCTTCTAAATCAAAATCAAAGTTATTTAAGCGATCGTTTTTCAAGTCGTGGAAAATAACGGCGCCTACACCAACTTCTCTAGCTACTTGATTTTGATTTTCCAAAGTCGGGTTCTTTTCCGCAATCTGAGCTTTGGCTAAAGCCGTCGCTTCTAGTAAAACTTCTTCTAGTAAAATAATTTTCCCTTTACGAGTGGAAAGTTTCTTGCCGTCTTTCGTGATCAATCCAAAAGGTACATGGTAGATGTCTTCGGACCAATCAAAGCCCATTTCCTTCAAAACAGCTTTCAATTGTTTAAAGTGATTACTTTGTTCATTGCCCACCACATAAATTGCTTTGGCAAAATCATAAGTCCGCTTGCGATAAATGGCAGCCGCTAAATCCCGGGTGATATACAAAGTCGCACCGTCAGATTTACGAATCAAGGCTGGATTCAAATCATAAGCAGACAAGTCCACGATTTCCGCACCTTGGTCTTCTTTAAGCAAGTGTTTTTCTTCCAACAATTCAACAACTTCTGCCATCTTATCGTTGTAGAAAGCTTCTCCATTCATCGAATCAAAGGAAACATCTAATAGGCCATAAATCTTATTAAACTCTTTTAAAGATTCATCCCGAAACCATTGCCATAAGCTAGTGGCTTCTTGATCTCCGTCTTCTAATTTTTTAAACCAAGCCCGAGCTTCATCTTCCAAAGCTGGCTCCGTTTCTGCTTTTTCATGAAAATCCACATACAATCGTAGTAATTCTTTAATTGGTTCTTCTTTGACTGCCGCTTCTGAACCCCATTTTTTATAAGCCACGATTAATTTCCCAAACTGAGTTCCCCAGTCTCCTAAATGATTGATTCGCACAGGTTGGTAGCCAATTTTTTCTAAAATAAAACCAATGGAGTTGCCAATTACTGTAGAGCGTAAATGCCCCATGGAAATTGGTTTGGCAATATTAGGCGAAGACATGTCAATCGGTACTGTTTGGCCTTCCCCGATACTAGCATTGCCGTAATTTGCTTGTTCTTTGACGATTTGGCCTAAGACGGTTTCACTGATTTTGCCTTTACTCATAAAGAAGTTTAAGTAGGGTCCCACCACTTCAATTTTTTCAAATGCTTCCGGAGCAATTTTTATGGCTAAATCTGCTGCGATTTGTTGCGGCGCTTTTTTATAAACTTTAGCTAAAGCAAAAGCGGGAAAAGCCACATCCCCGTGGTCTGCCGATTTAGGATTTTCCAGTAAATTTTGGACTTGTTCTAAGGTTAAATCATCTTTCACAACTGCATAGAGTTCTTTGGCTACAATTTCTTTATTGTTCATCTTCCATCCTCCTATTTTTTCTTGACTTGCTTCTACCATACGAAGAGACCGACCGACTCTTAGGCAAATAAAAACGCCTCTAATGTCCTAAGACACTAGAGACGAGAATTCCCGCGGTACCACTCTTGTTGCCTGTATCACCAGGCCACCTTGTCGTTAACGGTCGACTGCCGTCTAAGCGAAACTCCCAAGTGCGCTTCCCCTTGCTTACATTATCCGGCTCCCACCACTCCGGACTCGCTACAAATGCCTTGCAAAGCTACTCTCTTGTTCAACGTTTAGTATCAAGTTGGACAAATTATAGCAAAGAATCAGGAATTTGCCAAGGCGTAATTATCCCATGACCTTTAAACTCGAGGAATAAACAGGTTTCCTAATGTAGCTGCCATCACGGCTTTAATGCTGTGCATCCGGTTTTCCGCTTGTTGAAACTGCTTGGCGTACTCTGCTTGAAAGACCTCATCGCTCACTTCCATCTCGGTGATGCCAAATTCCTCAGCGATTTTTTTAGCAAAAAGGGTCTCTTGATCATGAAATGCCGGCAAGCAGTGTAAGAAAATCACATTGTCATTTTCCGTAGCCTGCACCATTTGTTGATTGACTTGATAAGGTAAAAGCAATTCCACCCGCGCTTTGGTCTCGGCTTCTTCTCCCATGGACACCCAGACATCTGTGTACAAAATATCCGCTCCTTTAACTCCTTGTGGAATGTCAGAAGTAATCAAAATCTCACTGCCGCTATCTTTCCCATAGTCTTTTGCCAAATTGATTACCCATTCTTCGGGAAAGAGACTTTCGGGAGTTACCACATGGACATTTACCCCTAAAATGGCACCGGTAACCAATAGTGAATTGGCTACATTATTGCGTCCATCTCCTACATAAGCTAAGGTCAGCCCTTCTAAAGCACCGAAATGTTCTTTAATGGTTAAAAAATCTGCCAGCATTTGCGTAGGATGCCACTGGTCTGTCAAGCCATTCCACACTGGGACTGTGCTATATTGGGCTAAAGTTTCCACTGCGCTTTGGCTAAACCCCCGGTATTCAATCCCATCAAACATACTCCCTAAAACTTTAGCCGTGTCTTTCACCGATTCCTTTTTGCCTAACTGAATATCTCCCGCTCCTAAAAATTCTGGATGGGCGCCTAAGTCATTCGCCGCCACAGTAAAAGCCGAGCGAGTTCTAGTGGACGTCTTTTCAAATAATAAAGCGATATTTTTCCCCGCTAAATAAGGATGAGGAATCCCTTGTTTTTTTAAAGCTTTTAAATGAGCCGCAAAATCAATCAAGTACATCAGTTCGGCTTTCGTAAAATCTTTTTCTGCTAAAAAGCTTCTCCCTTGAAAAACTGAATATTCCATCACAAAAACCCCTTAAACGTATATTTATACAAAATGATAGCATATTTGCTCAGAATTTCAAAGTCTTTCTCGCCAAATTGGTTGGCTCATACACCTAGGACCGCCTCGCCCCCGGGACAATTCCCCAGAAGCGATTTCCAAAACTTCCACCCCTGCTTCTCGCAGTAACTCATTGGATACATGGTTTCGATCATACGTAATCACTTTTCCTGGAGCGATGGCTAGGGTATTGGAACCGTCATTCCACTGCTCCCGGGAAGCAGCAATCGCATCACCACCACCTGTGGGAATCAAGAACAATTCTGATAAGCCCAAGCTTTCTTTTAAGACTTTTTGTAAATTGTGTTTTGGGGTGATGCGAATTTCTTCTCCATTTGGCTCCATCACATAAATATCCATTTTTTCTTCTGGAGATAAAATCTCGGGATGAATCGTAAACTTGTCGTAATCCACCATGGTAAAGACGGTATCTAAGTGCATCATGGCTCGTTGGCTAGGAATTTGAATCGCCAAAACTTTCGTGAAATCACTATTGGCAAAGAGACTTTTAGCCAAGGCTTCAATGGCTTTGGCTTGGGTTCTTTGACTAATTCCTATCGCCAAAACCTCTTCACTTAACACTAAAATATCCCCACCTTCAATGGAAGCCGGAAAATCTCGGTTTAACCAAATTGGCGTTTTTTGGTCAACAAACAGCGGGTGATGGTGATAAAGAGATTCCACAAAAAGGGATTCTCGCTTACGGGCTTCAAAGAACATAGGGTGAATGCTCAGGCCGTTGCCAATACAAGCTAACACGTCTCGGGGAAAATACAAACTAGGCAATGGTTTTAAATAAAAAGGCTCCTGGGAATTTTGCGAAACTTCTTCCAATGAACTAGGAGGAAATAAAAGTTCTGTTCTTCGCACTCCTGCCATTAACTTTTCGACTAAAGTTTTCGTTTCAAAGCTCAGTAAGTATTCAGTCAATCCTTGGGCTAACGCCAGTGAGGAAATCCCTGACTCTTTTAAAAAAATGTGCAAAAAGTCTTTTTTGACAGATTTTTCTTGTAGTGCTTCTGTGACTAATTGTTCCAAATACAAGACCTCTACCCCTTGTGCTCGTAATAAATTCGCAAAAGCATCGTGCTCTTGTTGAATGGTTTTGACATAGGGAATATCATCAAAAAGCAGTTGGTTCATGCTCTCTGGGGTCATGTTTTCCACTTCTAAACCCGGTCGCTTCAAGAGAACTTTTTTTAAGGAACCGATTTCAGAAAAAACTTGAATGGCTGACATCTGCTTCACACTCCTTTGACTCTCTTTTTTTATTATACCGTAACCACTTACAAGACCATACAAAAACAACCAGAATAAGCGGACTACTCCCTCTTGTTCTGGCTGTTTTATTAAAATGTTAAACTAGGATTGGCATTTAAGCTCAAATCAGCAAATTCTCCTTTTTGCAACTGCACATGGGCCGCAGCACCAATCATCGCACCATTATCTCCACAAAGACGCAATGGAGGAATTACTAATTCTGTCTCCAAATCACTTTCTGCCAAAGCTTGTGCTAAGCCAGCGCGCAGCCCTTGATTAGCTGCCACCCCTCCAGCTACAATCAATTGTTTTACCGGGTAAGCCTGTAAGGCACGGAGAGTTTTCGTAATCAAGACTTCACAAACACTTGCTTGAAAGCTTGCGGCTAAGTCAACCTTTGCAAAGGTCTCTCCCCGTTGTTCCCCGTTATGAACCAAGTTAATAAAGGCACTTTTAAGGCCGCTAAAACTAAAATCAAAATGGTCTTCATTGATCATCGCCCGAGGAAAATGATACATATCTTCTCCTTGATGAGCCAATTCATCAATTTCTTTACCACTAGGATAGGTCAAACCTAAAACTCGCCCTACTTTATCATAGGCTTCTCCTGCCGCATCATCTCTTGTTTGCCCGATGATTTCATATTCCCCATCTGCTTTCATATACACCAATTCCGTATGGCCGCCACTGACTAATAAAGCCATTAGTGGAAATTGTAAAGGGGCCACAAAGCGAGCCGCATAAATATGACCTGCCATGTGATTAACAGGAATCAAAGGCAAGTTATGAGCCCAGGCAAAAGCTTTGGCACTAGACAGACCGATTAAAAGTGAGCCCACTAGACCAGGACCATAAGTAACCGCCACCGCTGTTAAATCCTCTGGAGTGACATTGGCTTCTGATAAAGCTTCTTCTATACAAAGCGTAATTTGTTCCACATGGTGACGACTGGCGACTTCTGGCACCACTCCGCCAAAACGCTGATGACTTTTGATTTGAGAAGCAACAATATTACTTAAAATCTCATGACCATCTCTCACCACTGCGACACTGGTTTCGTCACAACTAGATTCGATGGCTAAGATTAATTCCGGTGACTCGTTCAAAGTACTACTTCCTTTCAAGGTAACTTAGGCACTATTTTACACATAATTAAAGCATCTTCTGGTGGATTTTCGTAGTAATGTTTTCGACGACTGATCACTTCAAACCCGCTGGCTATGTATAATTTCTGGGCAGCTTCATTACTAAGACGAACTTCCAAAAAAACTTTGGTCAGCTCTTGATTGCTAGCCACATTTTCAAATAACGTGGCCAATAAAGCTTTGGCAACGCCTTGACGGCTCCAATTAGGATGAACCCCTAGGTTGGTGATTTCTACTTCATCTAATATTTGATGACAACTGATAAACCCCACCGCGTCTTCAATCTCCGCCAAAAAATACAGACTTCGTTCTCCTCGTAGATCTCCAGCAAACTGATCAAAACGCCAAGGGCTTTTTCCATAAGCATTTTTTGCTAAATCAAATAAGACTTGAGGGTCTTCGTGTTTAAAATAGCGTCGAATTTTTAATTTATTCTTCAAGGTATTTCACCATATCCAAAGCATCCTCATTACTTTCATCATAATAAGCCTCTTTAATCGCTCTTGATACGTAGCCTAGTTTCCTATACAGACGTTGGGCATCTCGATTACTTAATCGCACTTCCAGTGACATGGTCCGACAGCCACGCTTTTTGGCAAAGTCTTCTACTTGTTGCAACAAAAAAGTACCAACTCCCACCCCTTGAAACTCAGGCAAGACTGCCACATTGGTCACATGACCGTCCTCTCCAATAATACGACAGCCACAAAAAGCCACAATTTCTTGTTCTTTTTCCGCACAGAGATACAAATGAGACAATGGAGAGACCAACTCTGAAACAAAAGCAGAACGTGCCCAAGGTAAGCTCCCTGAGTAAACAGCTCGCTGTACTTCAATCAATTCTTTAATGTCTTCCGTGGTCAATTCTCGAATCACAAAATGTTCTTGACCGATAGTAGCCACAACTCGTTCAAACTGAGGGGCTTCTTTGACTCCTAGATTTTGCCAAAGTTCCTTAAATCTTTTCAACATACGCCTCATTCCCCGGTGTATGGGTCATCAGCCACTTTTCCTCAGCCTCTACCCGTTTTAAATATTGCGGCACAAACCCATCAATCTCTGAAACTGGTTTAGCTTTTGCTCCTAAAGTAGCTAAAGTAATGCCACTAGGTACATCCCAAGTCGGCGTAGGAGCAAATTTTCCTTGAGGCAGTGCTTCTAAAATCGCGTCTTGAAATTTTGGCCGATCCAAGCCTAAAAATAAGACTTCTTTTTCAGATTGTAGTTTTTCTAAGAGTTCCGCTAAGGCCACATGACGGTCTGGTAAAACGGTGACCAACTTTTTATTGGACCAGCGATAGACTCCAGCATAGACGTTTTGCCTACGCGCATCAAATAAAGGCACGATTAACCCTTGATAGCCTACTGCATTGGCCGCTAAGGTTTCTAAACTAGAAATTCCCACTAAATCAATTTTTAGCGTTTTCGCCAAGGTTTTCGCCGTGGTCACACCGATGCGCAAGCCCGTATAAGAACCCGGACCTTCTGCTACAACGATGCGCTGGAGATCTTTTGGCTGCCAATTTACTTGTTTCATCAACTGATCAATGGCGGGCATCAAAGTCGTGCTATGATTTTTATTAGTAGTAGTCGTCACTTCCCCCACCAGCTTACCAGCTTCCAGTAAACCTACTGCTAGAGTTTGATTGGAGGTGTCAAATGCCAAGATTTTCATCGATTATGGTCCTTCTTTCAGATACTTACAAATAGAGTATTATAGCATAAGCTTATGTATTTTAAAAGAGGCTAGACAAGGAGTACCCCTTAGTCAGCCTCTTTGTTAATTTGTGGAGTCGCGTAAGACTAGCTCCGTGCCAATGGTAATCTTCCGTGGCACGGGGGCCTTTTCTTTGGCTAAATCCAAGATTGTGGTTAAAGCCAATTCCCCCATCCACTCTGTAGGAACGTGAACGGTGGACAAGGCGGGCATCACGTATTTGGCTACAGAAACATCATTAAAACCAATCACCGAAATATCCCCTGGCACTTTAAGTCCCGCTTCTTGAATTGCTCGCAAGGCTCCTACTCCCAAGGCATCACTGGAAGCAAAGAGAGCTGTGGGTATCTCCTTCCCTGTAGCTAGAAAATCTTTCATGGCTTCATAGCCACCCTCTACGGTAAAGTCACCGGCTAATACAAAGTCTGGATTATACAAGCGCAACTGACTCATGCGCTGTTGGAAGTATTGCCGACGAGGATCCGCAATTTCATGATGGTTGACCTTGGTGTATTCCAAACCAGCTAAAATGCCAATCTTCTCGTGACCGGTTTTGACAAAGTGATCAATGACCGCATCCACAGACATTTGAAAATCCACCACTAAGGAATCTTGACCGTAATTCATCCCATCAAAATCCACAAACAAAACCGGCTCTTCCCGTTTTTGCAAGACTTTGACTTCTCTTGCATCAAATTTTCCCAGTGCAATAATGCCATCGGTCTTTTCTTCACTTAACTCATCCAAACTTTCTTTCATTAAGCGGATATTCAACTCTTCGGCTTTTTCTTCAATTCCCAGCCGAATCGCCAAATAATACAAATCATCCAGTTCTTCTTCGGAGTCATACCACATAATCAGGCGAATGACTTGTTTTTCTACCTTTTGTTTTTTCTGGTGTTTGGTGTAATTTAACGCCTCTGCTACTTCAAAAATTCGCTTTTTCGTCTCTTGCCCCACAGCAAGAGACGAGTCATAATTCAAAACCCGAGAAACGGTGGCCGGCGAGACCCCCGCTTGTTTGGCAATATCTTTAATGGTAGCCATCTGCCAGCCTCCTTTACTACAAACTTTCGATAAACCGACTAAAAGCAGCTTGACCAGCTTCATCCCGTTTAAAGACGCCGGCATGTTCTAAAACTTTGGCAAAGACCAAACCGACTTCTTTTTGAACAATTTCTTGAACATTTTCAGCAGTGAACTGATAGCGAGCTTTCAATTCTTCTGCCCAAGGAAGATGGTAATCAGCAATGTGATTGTCACTAGCCAATAAATAGTTTTGCACTTCTACTAACTCAGTGGCCAAACGCGGTGGCAAGACTGCTAATCCCATCACTTCGATTAAACCGATATTTTCTTTTTTAATGTGTTGCACTTCTGGATGGGGATGGAAAATCCCTTCTGGAAATTCTTGAGAGACATTGTTATCTCGCAAGACTAAATCCATCTCATAAAATTCCCCATTTTTCCGGGCAATCGGCGTAATCGTATGATGCGGCGTGCCATCTGCTGAGTAGGCATTGACGTCCACACTAGGATCAGAATACCCCTTCCAAGCTTCCAAAACAAACTCACTAGCTGCCACTAATTGCGCTGTTTCTTTTGACTGCAAACGAATCACGGACATCGGCCACTTGACGATGCCAGCCTTGACTTGGGTAAAGCCTGACAAGTCAAAGCTGCGTTCCACTGGTGCTTTTGCCATGGCAAAGTCATGACGACCACCTTGATAGTGATCGTGGCTTAAAATTGAGCCGCCTACAATCGGCAAGTCCGCATTAGAGCCTACGAAATAATGAGGCAAGACTTTAATCACTTTCAACAAGCGTTCAAAAGTTTGCCGATTGATTTTCATTGGCCGATGTTCAGCCGCTAACACGATACAATGCTCGTTGTAATAAGCATAAGGAGAGTATTGGAAGCCCCAAGCCTCCCCGTCTAAATTCATACGAATAATCCGGTGATTGGTGCGGGCCGGATAGTTCAACCGTCCTTTGTAGCCTTCATTTTCCATACAAAGCATACACTTCGGATAATCTACAGAAACACTATTGCGTTGAGCGGCAATTTCTTTGGGATCTTTTTCTGGTTTCGAAAGATTAATGGTGATTTCCAATGTGCCATATTCTGTCTCTACAGGAAAAAGGATATTTTTGGCAATGGCCCGAGTTTTAATATAGTCATTGGTTTTGCACAACTCAAAGAAATAATCGGTAGCTTCTTTAGGGTCTTTGGCATAATGTTGAGCAAACAAAGCATTGACTACAGAAGGTGGTGGCGTCATTAAGTCCATAATTTGGGCTTCCAAAATTTCTTTTTCAGCTAAAGTATCGCCAATTACGCCGTTTTCTTTGGCTTGGGCAATTAGTTCATCCAATAACTCCACCGAAGTCCGTTCACAAGACTTCACTTCCACTTCACCTAAAGCGTCTTCGCCAATCAAGCCTAGAAGACGATTTTGCAAGTAGAGACGATCCATATCCATCCAGCCACCAAAATGAATGGCTAAGGTGGTGAAATCAAAAATAGTTTGACTCAGTGTCATGAAACTGCCTCCTAGTCTTCGTAGCCATGAGGATGGCTCACATGCCAATTCCAAGCGGTACGAATAATTTCTTTAATATCAGTGTATTCTGGTGTCCAACCTAAAATGTTGCGCGCTTTTTCACTAGAAGCAACCAATTGAGCAGGATCCCCTGCCCGACGAGGAACGATTTCAGCGGGAATTTCTTTACCCGTCACCACACGAGCGGCATCAAGCATTTCTTTTACGGAATAGCCATCGTTAGAGCCAAGGTTAAAGGCATCAGAGGAATTACCGGCTTTCAAGTATTCCAAGGCTAAGATATGAGCGGCGATTAAATCTTCTACTTGCACATAATCCCGGATACAAGTGCCATCTGGTGTAGCATAGTCATCTCCAAAGATTTTTAGAGAATCCCGTTGTCCTAGGGCTACTTGTAAAATAATCGGAACTAAATGAGTTTCCGGATTGTGGTCTTCGCCAATAGAAGCATCAGATTTCGCTCCCGCTACGTTGAAATAACGCAATGCCACGTATTTCATGTCATAGGCGTTGTCGCACCATTTCATCATTTTTTCCATCATCAATTTGCTTTCGCCATAAGGATTTTTAGGATTTGTAGGCATATCTTCAGAAATCGGTACTACTTCTGGTTCCCCATAAGTTGCGGCAGTGGAAGAAAAGACAATGTGCTTCACATCATGGTCTTTCATGACTTCTAATAAAACTTGCATGCCGTAGACGTTGTTATTAAAATACATCAATGGTTTTTCTACAGATTCGCCCACTAATGAGAAAGCCGCAAAGTGCATGACACCGTCGATTGTTTCTTGTTCAAAGACATTGTTCAAAAATTCTTTATCCCGAATGTCCCCTTCATAAAATTTGGCTTTTTCGTGAACCGCTGCTTTGTGGCCCGTAAACAAGCTGTCCACTACCACTACTTCATATCCTTTATTAATTAATTGATCCACTGCATGGGAGCCGATATAACCCGCTCCACCTAATACTAAAATTGCCATTGTTTTTCCTCCTTTTTGGTTTCCTATGTCTAGATTGCTTAGCCTAACTTCCGTGCCCCATCGTCAATCGATGCCCGATAAATATCTGTTTCATAGCCGATGACTTCTTCATAAGCAGATTTCACGTTGTTCACAAAGTTTTCCCATTGGCTATTGTGTACCAACGCAATGGCACAACCACCAAAACCAGCGCCCGTCATGCGTGCTCCTAAAACTCCCGGCTGCACTTGAGCCGTTGCCACTAACGTATCCAATTCCACACCTGTAACTTCATAATCATCTCGCAAAGACGCATGAGAAGCATCTAACAATTTCCCAAAAGCTTCCAAGTCGCCCGCAACTAAGGCTGCCTTCGCTTTTAGCGTCCGTTCGTTTTCCGTTACCGCATGTTTGGCCCGCTTAATTAAGATTTCATCTCCAATTAAGTCTTTGTTAGCATTGAAAGTTGCTTCATCCAATTCTCCCAATGATTTAATGGATAATTTGGTTTGCAGACGACTTAGGGCTTCCTCACATTCCGCTCGCCGTTCGTTGTACTTGGAATCGGCTAATTCCCGACGTTTATTCGTATTCATAATAGCTACCACATATTCCCCAAACTCAGCGGGTACCAATTCGTATTCCAACGTATTGGTATCCAAAAGAATCGCATGGTCTTTTTTGCCCATTCCAATGGCAAATTGATCCATAATACCAGAATTCACACCAATAAACTTGTTTTCTACTCGTTTGCCAATTTCAACAAGGTCAATCATTTTTACCTTTAAGTCGAAAAGGTCATTTAAGATTACCCCAGTTAATAATTCGATGGAAGCAGACGAAGAAAGACCGGCACCATTGGGAATTGTACCATAATATAAAATATCCATGCCACTAGCAATCGTATACCCATCGGATTTCAAGAATTTCATCATGCCTTTTGGATAGTTAGTCCAATCGTCTTCTTTACGAAATTCCAAATCATGAATGGAAAACTCAATCACGCCTTTTTCTGGGAAGTTTTCGGAATACAAGCGCACCCGGTCATCCTCACGTTTTTTTGCCAAGCCATAAGTCCCGATGGTAATTGAGGCCGGAAAAACATAACCTCCATTATAGTCCGTATGTTCTCCAATTAAATTAATTCGTCCGGGAGCAAAATATTCTCCTGTAGCTTTCTCAGCAAATTTTTCTTGGAAAATCCCTTGCAAGTCTTTTTCCATGATGGACACCTCTTCTTTGTATTTTAGTAAATTCATTCTACAATATTTACTAAATATTTTCAAGAGAAGAATCAAATCTTAAAAGAATCCCTTTTTCCTAGTAGAATTGCCGATTTTAAGGGTTTTTCCTTTCCATTTTGAGAAGCTTGTTCCATAATAAACAGAGAAGCAAATAATCAAGAGGAGTGAATCAATATGAAAAAATTCGTTTCCGGATTAGTAGTAGGCACTTTGGCTACTGTGGCAGCTGCTGCGGGTTTTGCCGTTGCTGTAAAAAAACAAGTCATCGACCCCATCGATGAAAAAGAAGCTATGATTGAAGAAAATCGTAAAAAAGCTATGCGCAAACGTGTCGCTCGCTAATAGTAGCTTACGCCTCGAAGGAAACTTCGAGGTTTTTTTTAGACTTTGTTTGACTGAAAAAATTCGTTCCCTCTTTTTCGCGGACTCAATTCTCCCATCAAAAAAAACTGCCAAAAGCTAGATTAAAAATCTAACTTTTGGCAGTCGCTATAAACTTACTTTTATTTTGATTTTGTTTTTCCCGTCCATTCGGTGAAGCCGTCTTTTAAGATGTAAATATCTTGGTAACCTTGTTTTTTCAATTTAATCGCAGTACGGACAGCCAAAGCTTTTTTCCGTTCGTAAAGATAAATCGGTTGATCTTTACGGATACTGTTATAGGAATTCGTCAAGACAGAATAAGGAATATTCCGAGCGCCTAAAATATGTCCTGCATTAAATTCATCCCGTTCCCGCACATCTAAAACTTGAGCTTTGCGCATGCCTTCTTTGAACTCTTCTTCTGTTAACATTTTTGAAGAACGACGACCTTGAATGTAAATGTACAATTCATAAAGTCCGATTCCTAATAAAATCAAGGCCAAAATGCCGTTGATAACCCACATGGTGTTGATTGCTGCTAATACCTTCATGCCAAATTCCTTCCTCATTTGACCTTAGCGAAAAGCTAAAGTAATTTTTTCATTTACGCAAATTGTAACGCTAATGAACCGGCGCCAATCACACCTGCTTCATTGCCCAATTCAGCTAATTTAATTTTAGTAGATTCTTGAACTTGAGGGAAGGTAAACTGGTTAAAGTATTTTTCCACTCGACTACGTAAGAATTCTCCAGCCGCAGAAACGCCACCACCGATGACGATACTTGCTGGGTTTAATGTATTTCCTAGATTCCCACAAGCAAGACCTAAATAAAAACAAACTTTGTCTACCACCATTAACGCTAAGGCGTCATCTGCTTGGGCAAGTTCGAAGACATCTTTTGAGCTAATGTCTTCCCCATCATCAAGGTGTTGTTTCAATTCAGAATCCCCAGCGTATTCTTCTGCTAACGTCCGAGCTACCCGTACCACACCAGTAGCACTAGAAACCGTTTCTAAACAGCCCCGCTTGCCGCAAGTACATTCATAACCTTCTGGATCTACAGTAATATGACCGATTTCCCCAGCACAGCCAGCAGCGCCATGCAGTAGTTGTCCCGCAGCTACAATCCCACCACCAACACCAGTGCCTAAAGTGATAAAGATAACATCTGGATTGTTTTCTCCAGCACCTTTCCAGCGCTCACCTAGTGCGGCCACATTGGCATCATTGTCAATGGCTAGTTTAATCTTTGTACCCGTTTCAATTTGTTCCCGTACTGGTTGTAAAGTTGTCCAGTTTAAATTATAAGCACCGATTACGGTTCCTGCTTCTTGATCCACACTACCTGGAGTCCCCATGCCAATGCCGATAAAATCTTCTGGCTGCATACCATATAATCCTAAATGATGATTAATTGACTCCACAATATCGGGAACAATGTGACTGCCGTCATCTAATACATTGGATTCAATACTCCATTTTTGTTGAATCTCACCTTCTAGGGTCATAATCGCAAACTTCGCTGTCGTCCCACCCAGGTCAATGCCGATAATCTTTTTGTCCATTTTGCTACACTCCTGTTCTGATTACTCTATTCCTCTTTTTGCGCTTCTCGGCCTTCTTCAATGTGATGCTCCCGTCTGAGAATATGCCAGGCAGTCATATACGTATCTCGATCCACTAAGCTGCTATCATAGAGCTTTCTTAGTTCAATCTGCATAAGCTCAATATCCCAAATTCGTTTGCCCACATAGACAATAATACCGAAACGCTTTAATAATTGTTGTACATCATAAAGACTTTCCATTTTCAACACACCTAACCATTATACAAGTATTCCGTATTTTTTTAAACCATAGAAAAGACAAATTGCAAAAAGAAATCCATAAACAAAACCGGTAAGAATTCGGGTATGAATCGAGTAACGACCAGGATTATTGGGTAAAGCAATCGTATTGCCTAATAAAAGCCCACCAATGATGCCGCCCACGTGTCCCCAAATGTCAATGGAGCGATCAAACATGCCAAAGACCAGACTTAACAAGACAAATAAGGCAAATTGTCGCACCATTCCTTGAATTGCCGGATTGCGACGAAAATAGATTCCCAAAATCAAGAAAGCACCAAAAATCCCAAATATAGCGGTACTAGAGCCTGCAGACTGAATCCCTGCTGTATTAAAGGCAAAACTAAAAGCATTGCCTAACACGCCACTGAGCAAATACAGGCATAAAAAACGACTATGGCCGTACAAAGCTTCTACTTGTTGGCCTATAAAATATAAAACAATCGAATTAATGGCGTAGTGACTCAAACCAAAATGTAAGAAAATCGGCGTGATAAAACGCCAGTATTGTTGATAGTAGGCTACAAAAGGACCAAACATAACCCCTTTTTCTTGTAGTTGTAAAGTTGGTAGCAAATAATTTAATAAGAAGACAATGGTTTGAATCGCAATTAAACTATACGTGATATAAGGGCCTGTGCGCCAATGCTTCACTGTTTGCTTGATGGTCTGATTCATCTAGTTTCCTCTCTTTTCTAAGCAATCCGTAATGATTCGCTGAACAGGTACATCAAACGTATCTGGTTGCCAGCCACTTGCCAGCTGTTCTTGAAAGACCAAGCTTATCGTCTTCCCAGAAAAATCAGTTAAAAAGCGATCATAGTAACCACCACCGTAGCCAATGCGATACCCTTCAGGTGAGAATAATAACCCGGGCACTAGCAACAAATCAATTTCTTCTTTGAGTACTGGCTGCTTATCTACAGGCTCTTCAATACCAAAAGCTGATTTAGCATAGATACTTTTAGATCCCACCTCATGAAAGAGTAATTGTCGCTGAGGTAGCACTTCTGGTACTACCAGACGTTTTCCTTGGGCAAATCCATGGAAAAAGATCAGCTCGTTGTTAAATTCCTCTTTTGTAGAACGCACTAAACCGATTGTTTGTGCCTTTTGCCAAGCTTCACTGGCAAATAGCAGCTGACGGATTATCAATTCTTTATCTTCTTTGCGCTTAGGTTGTTGGCTGAGTTTCTTTAAAACGGCTTGGCCTTTTTTACGCAATTCTGCTTTTTCCAACCGCTACACCTCCAGTAGTATACATTCATATGAAAATAGTAACGAAAAAAAGCTTAAATGGCAAACATAGGGAGATTTCCTCAAAAATTACGTCTCAAGAGGATGACTAAGAAATAAGGAGCACCGATGATAGCTATCAAAATTCCTGCGGGCACTTCACCATTGGTAAGAAGCATTCGTCCTAGGGTATCTGCTAATAATACAATAATGCCCCCGCAAAGAGCCGTCATAGAATAAGAAAAATTGCGACTTAGCGCTTTTGCAATATGGGGAGCCAAAAGACCAAGAAAGGCCAAATTCCCAGAAAACGCCACTGAAACAGAGGCTAACATCGCCGCAATTGCCAATAGATAAGTTTGTTCACGATCGACTGCCACACCTAAGCTCAAGGCATTTTCTCGCCCCAAACTCAATAAGCGTAAAACAGGTTGGCGCCACCACCCTAGCACCCCTAGAAAACTAATCCAGACAAACAGAATTCCTGCATGTTCCCACGTTACACCCCAAATTGACCCTGCCAACCAACTCATCACAAATTGATAACTTTCTTTGGCAATTTTAATGGTCAACAGCAGCGTCAAAGCCCCCATTCCCGCATTAACCGCAATCCCAGAAAGCAACAACTTATTCATGGATAAGCCATTTACGCGACTAGCAAAAGCAATGAAATAGACTAAAATCGCACTAATAAGCCCTCCTACTACGGCAAGTACAGGTAAAAGAAAGGGTGAACCTTGGGCAAATAAACCTAAATAAAGCATAACAAAAAGTCCCGCCCCGCTATTAATCCCTAAAAAGCTGGCATCTGCCAATTCATTGCGGGTCACCCCTTGAAGCAAGTAACCACTTAAAGCCAAACCAGCCCCGGATAAAAGAGCTACCAAACTACGGGGCAAGCGAAAATTCCAGAAAGTCAAATTCAAGCTACGACTGGCCTTGCCACTAATTAAGCTCAACCAGTCAGGCAAGGTTATCATCCGCTGTCCTAACGAAAGACTTATGATAAAAACCACTAACAGCAACAAAAAAGCCAAACTATAATTTTTTT
This sequence comes from Enterococcus sp. 2201sp1_2201st1_C11_2201SCRN_220225, assembly GCF_040925905.1. Classification (NCBI taxonomy): domain Bacteria; kingdom Bacillati; phylum Bacillota; class Bacilli; order Lactobacillales; family Enterococcaceae; genus Enterococcus; species Enterococcus sp. 2201sp1_2201st1_C11_2201SCRN_220225. Next base: position 36,489 of record NZ_JBCOJC010000013.1, on the reverse strand, counting down.
TCATCAGTCTGTCACCTGCCAAACTTTATACAGTAGAAAGGGAACGCCAATTACCGATAACAAAATGCCAAAGGGCGTTTCAAAAGGTGGATTAATCATACGTCCAGCAAAATCAGCCACTAAGACTAACAAAGCACCACCTAAAAAACTAAAGGGTAATAATAGACGGTAATCACTTCCAGTAAAATGTCTCATGACATGAGGAACTAACAAGCCTACAAAGCTGACTGGCCCTACTAGAGAAACACTGCCACCAACCATTACCATTACCAAAAATAAAACACTTCCTCGGATTAAAGCAGGATTTCTCCCTAGGCTAATTGCGGTCTCTTCACCTAATAACAAAATATTGACTTCCCGAGTCAAAAGCCAACTAAAACACAATGCTACGCCAATCAGCGGACTTACGGTCAAAAGTTGTTGCCAAGTGACATTGGCCGTTCCGCCGATAAACCAAAAAGCTAGATCTTGCTGTAAATTAAAATACAAGCCTAGCCCTTGACTCACCGCTTGAAAAAAGCCACTAATGGCGACCCCAGCTAAAACCAGTCCTACTTCACTACGAGCATTTTGGCTAAATTGAGTGATACAAAAGATCAACAACGTCGCCACTAAAGCCCCCAAAAAAGAAAACAAGGCCACACTATTGGCACTAGCTGTCGGAAAAAATACAAAACTTAAAGCCAACCCCAAGGCCGCGCCTCCATTAATTCCCAACAAACCAGAGTCAGCTAGTGGATTACGAGTCACCCCTTGAATCAGACATCCCCCCGCTGCAAAAGAGCCACCAATTAACAAATCCGTCAACAAGCGTGGCAAGCGAATATTGCGAATGATCTGTTGTTCTTGATTTCCAGAATCAAAATCAGTCAGTGCTTTGAGCACCGTTTCAAAATGTATCTCTGCTGCTCCCCAAAAAAGACTCCACAAAAAAAAGCCTAAAAGGGCAGCTAATAAAATTCCTAGCAAAAAAAATAGACTGCGCTTCTGCATTAAACTTCACCTACCTCTGCCTGGATTTCGTAGGTTAAAATTACCGGCTTACCAGAAGGCAGCTGAACTATTTCAGCGTCAATCCCAAATAGTTGAGCCATCCCTTCTTTGGTCAAAGCTTCATTAGGACTCCCTTCTAAAATTAGGTGCCCATCCTTCATACCATACAGATAATCACAAAAACGAGAAGCTAAATTCAAATCATGAATAGACATCAAAATAGTCTTGTGATTTTTTTGATTGATTTCTTCCAATAAGTTCAAAACTTCTAGTTGATGGGCTGGATCCAAATAGGTAGTCGGCTCATCTAGTATCAAAATCTCCGTATCTTGAGCCAACGCCATGGCGATCCAAACCCGCTGGCGTTGTCCCCCGGATAAAGCATTGATATTTCGATCTGCCAGCTTAGTTAAACCGGTAGCTTGTAATGCCCACTCAATCTGTTGGTGGTCAGCTAAACTCAGCTGTCGAAAGCCCTTAACATAAGGATAGCGACCATAGCTCACCACTTCTTTAACACTAAGGACAAGATTAGCCACTGAACCTTGGGCCAACATGGCAATTTTTTTGGCAACTTCTTTAGAAGGATACTTCTCAATTAGTTGATCATCCAACCATATTTGCCCTGCCTCTGGTGTCAAAATACGCGCCAAGGCTTTTAAAAAAGTCGATTTACCGCTGCCATTAGGTCCAATCAACCCAATGATTTTCCCCTCTGGGAGAGTAACATTTAATTCTTGAATAATCCGGCGCTTCTCGTAACTTACAGATAAGTTATGAGCTTTTAGCTGTGTCATTTTTCTGCCCTCTTCCAATTGATAATCATTTTCAATTATGACTACTCCGAAATGATTCGTCAACACAAATCCAAAATCTAAGGCTTATTTTTCATATTGACAATGGGCATTAATCTGTTATTCTTTCAATTGATAATCATTCTCAATTAATTATGGAAGGAATTTTTCTGATATGAAACGATTTGCTTTGATTCCCTTACTACTGATTACAGCTTTATTATCTGCTTGCGGCAATACCGATTCCACCACCAAAACAAGCACAAGTGCTAACGACATTACCCTCACAGATAATCTGGACCACAAAGTGACAATCCCCGCCAACCCCAAACGGATTATCGCAAGCTATTTAGAAGACTATCTTGTCGCACTGGATGAAAAACCGGTGGCGCAATGGACAGTTGGCTCCGGCTCGATCCAAGGCTATTTACAAGATGAACTAAAAGATATCCCTACAATCAATTACGACCTCCCTTATGAGTCAGTTTTAGAATTCGAACCTGATTTGTTATTGATTGGGGACAATGCCACTGTAGAAGGTGGTAAATATGATGAATACAATAAAATTGCGCCAACTTATGTAGTAAAAAATGGTTCAGATATCTCTTGGGAAGAAAAATTAACAGATATTGCAACAGTCTTACAAAAGGAATCCAAAGCTGAAAAAGTCTTAGCAGATTATGATTCTTTGATTGAAGAAACGAAGTCTAAATTGGCTACTAAGATTGAAGGACATTCCGTAGCCGTTTTATGGGTTACCAATAACACAGCCTTTATGGTGGCAAAAGACCGTTCTAGTGGTGACCTTTTGTACAATCAACTAGGTTTTGACGTACCTAACCTCACCGCTGAAATCAGCGAATCAGCAACCTCCGACTGGTCTCAAGTTTCCTTGGAAAAATTAGCCCAACTAGATGCTGATTATTTGATTTTAGTAAACTCCGATCAAGGTGCTGCAATGTTCCAAGATGAAATTTGGCAAAACATTCCTGCGGTAAAAAATCAGCAAGTCTGGGAATTTGGTCCTGAAAAAAGCTGGCTTTACAACGGTCCCATCGCATACACCAAAATGGTGGAAGATGTACAAGAAAAATTAAATTAATCTTCAATTAAGCTTTCGAGACTATTCTTTACTCATTCCAAAAATACTTTTCATTTCCGAAACGCGTCGATACCCCCTATCGACGCGTTTTTGTCATGATGTCATTATCAAAAAAACATTTTGTTCCGCTTCTTCTGAGTAAAAAAATGCTTTTTTTGGGAAAACTGGGTCAAAAAAAAGAAAAACCCTCTGAAACCGTAGTCTCAAAGGGTTCAAACAAAGCTTATTTTGTTTCCCGATGTAAAGTAACTTTTCTTTCGCGTGGGCAATATTTTTTCTTTTCCAAGCGATCAGGGTTGTTACGTTTGTTTTTGCTTGTTAAGTAGTTACGTTCTTTGCAAGAAGTACACTCTAATGTGATGTTTACGCGCATTTTATTCCCTCCCCTGCTACTAAAATCCAACTAAGATTTCTCTCAGACCAAATTATAATACCATGAATTCTATTTTCTGGCTAGTCTTTTTAGCAATTTTGTTAAGTAGTTTTACTTGACGAAAGAAACTTCAAAAAAACTAGAATAATGCTATCTCGCTAAATCAAAGGCTCTCTCTTGCTTCAAGATAACTGTCTGCACCTTTATTCGCTAAAAAAAGGTGATTTGCATCATCGTTCCAACTTAACCAATCACTACAAATAAAGCCGAGGATCATCATTAACCCTCGGCTTTCTCCATATTCGACTTAGTTCAATTGGTCTGCATAGACTTCATCTACAGTTTGCTCTGGATTGATTACGATGTAAAGGCTCTTGGTCTTTTCTGATATCCGCGTAGATTGATATTCATTGTCCAAACCTTCTGTATCCAAATCTTTATATGGGAAGTAGACCATATCAGGCTTGCCGGATTGGAATAAAATTTCCATTTTTTCGATATCTTGGTATTTCAATGCCCGGTTAAACATGCCTAATTCCAGGCCACCTAAGTTAATGTCTTGGGTTGCTACGTGATCGCCTTCTTGGTAGATTTCAATCTTGAAACCAGCACAAGGATGGATTTCCACAAAGCTACTGCCGTTAATACGACCAAAGCTTGTGGTGATTTGCTTAATCCACAAATCCCCTATATATCGACGTTCAATGGTCCAAGTTTCCCCATTGCGAAAATGGAATTTTAACGCTTTCATTTCTCTTGACATACTCATCGCTCCTTAAAATGACTTTACTCATTTAGTGTAGCACAAAGTCGCAGTAGTTCACACGAAAATGACTTCCTACTCCCTTTTAGAGTTTTTTCAAGAAACGCTCTTTTTCTACAATGAAGCGTTCATGATTGCCTTTGCCTACTAGTTTTTCTCCTTCATAAACCGTGAAAGAGAAGACAACTTTTGTGCCCGCATGTTCATACACTGCTACTCGTACGGTAACAGTCGCCCCAACTGCAGTAGGCGCTAAGTGTTCAATGGATAAAAAACCTCCTACTGAAGTTTTTCCTTCTGGCAGTTCTTGTTGTAACTCTTCGTAGCAGGCGTTTTCCACCATGGCCACCATGGCCGGAGTAGCTAAAACAGCCAGGCCACCAGAGCCTAATGCTTCTGCTGTGATTTCCTTTGTAACTGTATATTCTTTTGCAAATGTTTGTTCCATTATCCTTGCTCCTTTAAATAGGCCGTCGCTAATGCTAGCAACGGTACTTTTTCATTTTGGCAATTTTTTTCTACCACTGCTTGTTCCAAATAGGCTAATACTTCTTTGAGCCAAATTCCAGGTTTCTTTTGAAAATGTTGCAATAAATCATGGCCGTTTACCCCTAACTCGCTTAGTGAATGAATCGGCAATGCTTCAAGGCCTGCTTTTACATTGGCAAAATGGGTTTTTAATCCATAATAAGGCAATAGACTTTCCACCACTAAAGCTTTTTCTTGCAACCGATAGAGTTCCATCGGTGTGAAACTAGCCTGTTTTCTTTTTTGTAAGCCCCAGAGAAGTTCCCGGCAAGTCCGACGAAACTCATTGGAAACTTTCCACTGGCGTAAAAATGGCCCGACTAGCTCTTCACTAAGTCCTAATTGATCTAACAAGACCGTCCAAGCAGCTTCTTGCGTGGCAAAGACTTCAGTGGGTAATGCCGCAAAGCTCAGAAGTCCCGCACCTTTTTCCCGTAACCCGGGACAATATTGGTAACATTCTGTAGCCACAAATTTCTCAATGGCGTCTTTACGGTAGTCCCCTAATAGTAATTTCGTAAATTCAATAAAAATCCGCTCCACGGAAATTTTTCCCAGTAAAGCATGATTCTCTAAAATTGCCGCAAAAGTTTCATTTTCAAAAGTGAAGCCTAACTGGCTAACAAAGCGCAACCCTCGCATCATGCGCAACGCATCTTCATGAAATCGTTCATGGGGATTTCCTACTGCTCGCAAAATTTTGGCTTCTAAATCCACCAAACCTTCAAACAAATCAATTACCGTGCCGTCTTCTTGTACTGCAAAGGCGTTAATGGTGAAATCCCGACGCTTCAAATCCTCGGCTAAAGAGCGCACAAAAGAAACATGATCTGGACGACGAAAGTCCTGATAAGTGGATTCCGTCCGAAAAGTGGTGATTTCATATTGTTCTTCATCAGTCAAAACCAAAACCGTGCCGTGTTCAATGCCCACATCCACCGTACGCGGGAAAATAGCCTTGATTTCAGCGGGAAATGCACTAGTGGCAATGTCCACATCATGGATCGGATGACCTAGCAATACATCCCGTACACTGCCCCCCACAAAATACGCTTCATAGCCAGATGCTTGGATTTGCGCCATCACCGGTAGCGCTTGTTGAAATTCAATGGGTAAAGTCCTTAATTTCATGTTTGTTGCTCCTCTTGCTCGAGTTTGCGGCCGTCTTTTCGTTCAAAACGAAAACGATCCCGTTGATTGAATTTTACCATATTCTCTTCAAAGACTTCTGTTAAGTCGATATTTAATGAATTGGCCATGATCAAAGTAACAAAGAGTACATCCCCTAATTCTTCTGCCACCGTTTTTTCTGCTTCCGTAGCTTTTTTCGGTTTCTCTCCATAATAATGATTGACTTCTCTAGCCAATTCCCCGACTTCCTCAGTTAAGCGAGCTATTTGAGACAAGGGGCTAAAATAGCCGGCTTTGAATTGTTGAATGTAGTCATCTACTTCTTGCTGCATCGACGCCAATGAACGTTCTTGCAAATCAAGTCCCTCCTTTAGGCTCTCCTTTCATAGGAATGGAATGCCTCTGCTTTATCTTAACAAAAGATGGGCGCTTTTCCTAGCAGTGAACAATTGTGAGAAATGAAAATTCATGATACATTTACAAGGGTGTCTGTAACTACTAAGACATGGAGAATGGAGGAATTATATTGAAATTAGATCGCATCGGTCGTGATATTTTTGTCATTTTATTAGGAACGTGTATTTATGCCTTTGGCTTAGTCTTTGTAAACATTCCCAATCATTTGGCAGAAGGTGGCGTAACCGGGATTACCTTGATTTTCCGAGCGCTCTTTGGCATTAATCCAGCCCTGAGCACCTTACTCTTAAATATTCCCATCATCGCCTTAGGAGGTCGGATTCTTGGTCGCCGTTCATTTTTTTATACCATTATCGGCACCTTTGCTTTATCCGGTTGGCTTTTTATTTGGCAAAAAGTTCCTTTCAACATTGATTTAGATCATGATTTATTGATTTCTGCATTAATTGCCGGACTTTTAGGTGGTTTTGGTAGTGGGATTATCTATCGCGTGGGTGGAACCACTGGCGGTAGTGATGTCATCGCCCGGATTTTGGAACAAAAATTTGGCGTTTCGGTTGGACGAACCTTGTTTCTCTTAGATATTTTGATTTTGACTGCTTCTTTAACTTATATTGATTTAAAACGAATGATGTACACATTGATTTTTTCTTATGTCTTTTCTCATATTGTAGATGCGATTCTCGATGGTGGTTATTCTGCTCGAGGTGTCTTAGTGATTTCCAATAAATCTGAAGAAATTGCGCCGAAACTGATGAATGAATTGGAACGAGGGGTTAGTTTCCTCCACGGAGAAGGCGGTTATTCTGGCGTGGATAAGAAGATCATTTACATGGTAGTCAGTGCTCGTGAAGTCTCTGAGGTCAAACGGATTATCCATGAATATGATGAGCAAGCCTTTGTTTCCGTGATCAATGTCCATGAAGTAGAAGGAGAAGGATTCACTTACTTACGACCTAAGAAAAAACTTTTTGCAAAAAAGAAAGCTAGTTAGCCGAACTTCTTGTCAAGATTTTATGGAATACCCGATAAGTAATTATCAAATTCCATGAAATCCAATTGCACTATTTGCTTACTCAAAAAGCGATTCTCGTTTTGATTTTTCATCAACGAGAATCGCTTTTTTTATGGACTAAGAGATTATAGCTAAAGGAGTTCCTTTGGCTTTTCTTATTCCACGGTTTTCTTTTGGGGTTCCCCTAATACTTCATTGACTTCTTGTGAAAGGTGGAAAAATGTCTCCTTATCCCCTTTTTCCAAGGCTTCGTCAATCTGTTGGTACAGTTTTTGGACTTGGGCTTGACGCTCTTCTGCGGCTAGATAGTCCTCGATTGCGGTCAAAATTTCTTGGTCAATCGATTCATTCCAAGTCAGATAAGGATTGTCTTCTAAAATCGACAAATAGCTAGGGTGCTCCCATGAATTGGCAAAGAAACATTCAATGTACATGGGCTCTTTCCAATTCAAACGAATTTCGTGGAAAATCTGATCGCTATCGGTAAAGCTTTTACCTTCTAAATACAAGGTCAGTGCTTCTCCTACCACGGAAAGATCCCGAATGACGATTCCTCGTTTGGTGGCTTCTGCGTGTTCTACAAAATGGACATTGGCTAAAATGGCTTCGTGATTGGCCAGGTAGTTTAAAATCCAGGAAACCTCCCGGCGATTAAAAGTCACATTTTGAATTAGCCAATCCAAAAAGCTTTTCTTTTCCCGAACATCTACATCCATATTCCTCACCTGTCCTTTCTTTGACTATTGCAGGGCATCGATGATGGATTGCACTTCCAAATCTCCCGGTTCATGTTCCAAATAATGGCTCAACAAGTTTAGGGCTTCTTTTAGACGTCCTTCGTCCCGTAAGAAAATCCCGTATTCTTTCATAAATTCCGGTTCGTGATCCAATTCAATGGCCGCTTTTTCATAGTGAATGGCCGCTTCGTCAAAATCTTCCAACTGGTTGTAGGCATTGGCTAAATTCCATTGGGCAAAAGCATCATCGGGATTTTCCATCTGTTCAACGGTGGTGATTACTTGATCGTATTGCTCTTCTTTTAAATAAAGATTGCTGAGCATAAACAAGGTTTCATCAAGTTTTTCACCGGTTTCTAAGGCTTGTTGCAAATACTCTTCAGCTTTTTTGGCATCTTTTAGTCGGTAGATATTTTCCGATGCAAACTGATAGAAGTCCACTTGATAAGGGTTTTCGTGAATTCCTTCTTCAATCACGTCTTGAGCTTCTTCTAATTGTTCGTCTTCTTGCAACGCTTCAGCTAAATACAAATAAGTCGATTGATAATGAGGATTTAGTGCCCGTAATTTTTGTAAATACAAAATGGCTTGTTGATTTTCCTTTAACTGTAAATAGACAAAGGCCGTGTGGAACAATAAATCATCACTATCGCTGTCTTTCAAAGCTTGTTCTAAGTGGGGTAAAGATTCTTCAAATTTTCCTTCCATACTTAAGGCTGTACCCAGACGTTCTTCTAATTGAATCCCCCCAAGTTCGGTAATTTTAGAATTTAAGAGAATTTGATAAATCGTCGCCGCATCACCAAAGCGATCTGTAGTAAAATACAATTCAGCTAAGGCAAACTGAATCAAGGGCTCATCAGGCAAAATTTTAGCCGCTTCTTCTAACTTGGCTTCACTGACTTCGGGAATTCCCAACATTTGATACAAATCCGCTGAAAGCAATAGTGCTTGTGGATAATAATCGCTGTCTTTTGTCACTTCTTCAATATAGGTAAAGGCCTCGTCGATTTGATCGTCTTCAATGGCGATTTCTGCTAACGCCAACAAGACTTCTTCATGGCCCGGAAAGCGGCTTAAAAGTTTATGAAAAACTTCCTTAGCCTCTTCTAAAAAACCAATTTGCACCAATTGATCTCCTAATTGAAACAAAACATCGTTATCATCATGGGCCAAAGCTTCTTGTAAAGCAACTTGAGCTCCCGGCAAATCTTCCTTTTCCAAGGCTTGTAACATTTGAATACTATAAGAATTATTCATGATCAAATTCGCTCCATTATTTCTTGATAAGATTCCGTCAAGCGTAATAATTCTGGGCTTTCCGGTTGTCTTTTTTCTTTTAACTTGCCAATCTTATGATAAATTCCTGCAGGTGGCAAGTCTTTGGCAACTTGTAACACTTGAATACTGTAATCAGTTAAAGAAAAATATTCCGGTAAATCCATTGGCAACCCGATCCGTTTTAACCATTGGAAAAATTTAACTACGTCCAAGTCCAAAGGTGTCACTTGCTGATTCCACAATAAATGAAACAAAATCCCCCACATGCGCTTCATATTCGCTGACAATAGATGCCCTTTATCCGTCTGATAAAAAGCCAATTCAAAAACTTTTCCATAGGCTTCGATCTCTTCTTGGCGCTCTTCATAAAAGTGAGCCAACTGGGGCACAAAGCTTACAAAGGAACGGCTATACACCTTTTGACGATTGGAAAAATTTTGGTAGAGATTTTGCAAAAATTGACTGTCACAAACTAAACCACAGCGCAATAATAGGATAAAATCTACCAATTTCCCTTCCCCTTGCGCTTCAGTCATAGTCTGATCAAAAAAGACCCAGCGCGGCAAGTTTTCAACTGCTAACACACCTTGACCCTGCATGCCTACTAGTTCACAACGACTGACCAAAGACTGGGCTAATGAACGCAATGAAACGCTAAAACAACAAAATTCACTGGATAAAACCGAAGTCTTTTCCAAAAAACCGGTTAAAGCCGTTACCCCTTCATTGCCATAGCTACAAAAAAGATACTTTTGATTTTTAGAAAAACGCTCCACAAAGGCTAATACCTCTTGAAACTCTTGCATATTATTGCTATAGAGCTGGTTACGACAAATGTACCAATCAATATCCAAGCTCTGTTGAAACAACTGCGTAATCTTTTCAAAGGAACGGTCATAGTATTTCTGATTGGTTAAAATAATTACGTGACAATCTTTGCCAAAATCAACTGGAATCGCCTTGTTCAAAGGCTCGCCAAAGGTTACCAGAGACTGCCGGTGATTTTTCTCATAAACCAATTCCATGACCATCACTCCTTACTTAATTTTATCACTAATCTTATTGAATCCAAAAGAATATCCCTAACTTTCAGGAAAAAGCGCCATTTTCTCCTATCTTTTATGGTAAAAATGAAAAAAAGCCAAGACACCTAAAACTCACTAGGTATCTTGGCTAAAGTATTCTTTGATTTTTTCTACACCAATAACGTATACAAAGAGGCATTATCCCGCAAATTAATGTATTCTGGATCGAAATCGGCTAAGTTTTTAAGCAATTGCGCCAAAGATTTCGGATCCTTTAACAAAATGCCAATAACTACCGGACCAGTCCCCCGATTGATTTTCTTTGTATATTCAAATCTTGTTATATCATCATCTGGCCCTAACACCTGTGACACAAATTCTTTTAATGCTCCAGGACGTTGGGGAAAATTCACCACAAAATAATGTTTCAATCCTTCATAGACTAACGAGCGTTCCTCAATCTCTCCCATGCGATTGATATCATTATTGCCTCCAGAAATGACACAAATCACGGTTTTCCCCCGAATCGTTTCTTGCATCAAATCCAAAGCTGCTACACTTAACGCACCTGCTGGCTCACAAACGATAGCTTGTTTGCTGTAAAGATCTAAAATCGTAGAACAGACTAACCCTTCATCCACTGCGATTAATTCATCCACGTAGGCTAAGGCGTGCTCATAAGTCAGGCTCCCCACTTCTTCTACCGCTGCCCCATCTACAAATTTATCGACTTTAGTTAAAGGTATTGGTCCTTTATTGTCAAAGGCCGCTTGCATGGAACTTGCTCCCAAAGGTTCCACCCCAATGACTTTCGTTGCAGGGCTGGTGTTTTTCACGTAGGCTCCCACACCACTGATTAAACCACCACCACCGATGGCCGCTACTACATAGTCTGCTTGATAGCCTTCTGATGCTGCATCTGCCATCATCTCTAAGGCTAACGTGCCTTGTCCCGCAATAATATCTGGATCATTAAATGGATCAATAAAAGTCATCCCATGTTCTTTTGCATATTCCCGGGCGGCTTGGGCGGAGCGGTCAAAGGTATCTCCCACCAATTGAATTTCTACTTGTGCTCCACCGAAAAAGCGTACCTGGGATATTTTTTGCTGAGGAGTAGTAGTAGGCATAAAGATAACCGCTTTTGACCCGATTTCTTGACAGGTGTACGCCACGCCTTGAGCATGGTTGCCTGCACTGGCACAGACCACACCATTGGCCAATTGTTCAGACTTTAATTGCGTAATGGCATAGTAAGCCCCACGCAGTTTAAAGGAACGAACTTTTTGCAAGTCTTCTCGCTTTAATAAAATCGTCGCCCCATATTTTTCTGATAACGACCGGTCATATTGTAATGGCGTACGACTCACTGCTTTTTTCAACAGTTGATAAGCTTGGCGCACTTGTACATCGGTTACTAATGCCACAAAAATCCCCCCTTAACTTTGTTGCTTAGTCCTTTTTATTTACAAAAGGCATCATCTTACGCAGTTCATCCCCCACTGCTTCAATTTGATGTCCGGCTGCTTTTTCCCGCATGGCTTTAAATTCTGGGAAGCCAGCTTTGTTGTCTTTAATAAATCCTTCTGCAAATTTTCCGTTTTGGATATCGGTTAAGACATCTTTCATACCGGCTTTGGCCACATCGGTAATTACTCGTGGGCCAGAAACATAGTCCCCATATTCTGCCGTATTGGAAATGGAGTTACGCATTTTGCCAAAGCCGCCTTCATAAATCAAGTCAATGATCAATTTCAATTCATGGCAAACTTCAAAATAAGCTAGTTCTGGTTGGTAGCCAGCTTCAACCAAAGTTTCAAAACCAGCTTCAATCATAGAAGTCAAGCCACCACACAAGACAGCTTGTTCCCCAAACAAGTCTGTTTCTGTTTCTTCTTTAAAAGTCGTTTCCAAAACGCCTACTCGTGTCGCCCCAATCCCTTTTGCATAGGACAAAGCAATTTCACTTGCATTGCCAGTAGCATCTTGATGAACGGCAAATAAAGCAGGTACCGCAAAGCCTTCCGTAAAGGTACGACGAACCAAATGTCCCGGACCTTTTGGTGCAGCTAGGAAAACATCTACATCTTCAGGCGGTGTGATAACACCGTAATGAATGTTAAATCCATGACCAAAGGCCAAAGCATTGCCAGCTTCTAAGTTGTCAGCAATTTCATTTTGGTAAAGGTCCCCTTGAATTTCATCTGGAGCTAAAATCATGATTAAGTCGGCTTTTTTTGCTGCTTCTGCCACAGGGAAAACTTCAAAACCATCTTCTTTGGCTGCATCAGCAGATTTCCCAGGACGGATGCCGATAATCACTTCATGTCCTGTATCTCGTAAGTTTTGAGCATGGGCATGACCTTGGGAACCATACCCCACAATTGCAATTGTTTTCCCTGCTAAAGCATCTGTCGTTACTGAATCTTCATAATATACTTTTACCATGTATTTTCCCTCCAAATTGTTGTTATCTATCAATAGCCGAAAACTTCGGTCCATTAACCACGGGTAAAGCCGGTGACTCCCGTCCGACTTAACTGTTTGATGCCATAAGGTTTTAACATATCGATGCAAGCGTCGATTTTATCTTGAGTCCCGGCCACTTGAACAACGATATTTTTTAAGCCCACATCCACGATATCTGCTCGAAAAGGATCAATTACCGCTTTGATTTCTGAGCGAATCGCCACAGGAGCATTGACTTTCACTAATGCTAACTCTCGCTCCAAATGAGGTTCAGTGGTAATATCCCGAACTTTTAACACGGAGACTTGTTTATTCAATTGCTTAGTAACTTGTTCCACCTCAGGTAAGGTTTCAGCATTGATCATAATGGTCATACGGGATAAGCCCGGGGTTTCCGTTGGCCCGACTGAAATACTGTCAATATTTACTTGACGACGATTTAAGACGGCTGTAATCCGACTTAACACCCCCACATGATCTTTTACTACTAGGGAAATCATTCGTTTCATCTACTCCACCCCTATCATACGATCATTGGCTTGGCCAGGTGGTACCATGGGCAGCACGTGTTCAGTAGTAGAAGTCACCACTTCAATCAAGACGGGTCCTTTTATCTTAAACGCTACCGTCAGTTGTTCCTCTAATTGTTGCGGTTCTGTAATGCGTACCCCAGCAATCCCGTAAGCCTCTGCCATTTTAATGAAGTCTGGTTGACTGGAAAAGACAGATTTTGAGCGCCGTTCATTGAAGAAAGCTTCTTGCCACTGACGCACCATGCCTAAAGAGCTATTATTCAGCAAAACAAATTTTATATCTAAACCATTTTCATTTAAAATGGCCAATTCCTGATTGGTCATTTGGAACCCACCGTCGCCGACAAAGACCACCACTTCTTTATCAGGATGTCCAAATTTAGCCCCAATTGCGGCCGGAATACCGTAGCCCATGGTGCCAAGGCCTCCTGAAGTAATCAACTGTTTGGCAAATTGAAAAGGATAAAATTGAGCAGCCCACATTTGGTGTTGTCCGACATCAGTAACCACAATGGCTTCTCCTTTGGTCAGCTCTCCTACAATTTCCACCACTTTTTGTGGTTTGATTTCATCTTGATTATTACGATCATAAGTAAAGGGCTTATCAGCTTTCCGTTCTTGACAAAGAGCGAGCCATTGAGCGGTATCTGGCTGTTGAGTTTCTAGTTCCAAAAGTTTTTCCAGACACTCCTTCACATCAGCTACAATGGGAATATCCGTTTGAATAATTTTACCAATTTCAGCTGGATCAATATCCACGTGGGCAATAATCGCTTCTTTGGCAAAATCTGCTGGTGAAGTTGCCAAGCGATCGTCAAAACGAGCCCCTAAACTGATTAACAAATCACATTCCATCAGGGCTAGATTGGCGCTATATGAGCCATGCATGCCGCCCATTCCTAAAAACAATGGATGAGTAGTGGGCATTACCCCTAATCCTAGCAAAGTACTTACTACCGGAATTTGATAGCGTTCCGCAAAGGCGCGAGCTTCTTGTTCTGCTTTGGCACTGATTACACCCCCACCGATTAAAAGCACCGGCTTGCGACTATCACCTAAGACTTTTAACAGTCGCTGCACCTGTAAAATCGAAGGCGTAGTATTCGGTTGGTAGCTAGGAATATGCAGTTTAGGTGTCGGACACAGTGTTCCTTCACAAACCGTCATATCCTTTGGCAAGTCAATCACCACAGGCCCAGGCCGTCCTGTTACTGCAATATGAAAAGCTTCTTGGATAATTTTAGGTAATTCATTCACATCCCGCACTTGATAACTGGTTTTGGTAATAGGCACGGTTATGCCTAAAATATCTGCTTCTTGAAATGCATCCTTGCCGATTCCGTCAGTGGTTACTTGCCCCGTGAAGACGACTAATGGCACAGAATCCGAATTCGCATCGGCAATCCCCGTTACTGCATTGGTGGCTCCCGGTCCACTGGTCACCACCACTACTCCCGGTTTTCCTGTAGCCTTGGCATAGCCTTGAGCTGCATGAACTGCCCCTTGTTCATGGCGAGTTAAAATATTAGGAATGTCCGCATCGTACAACGCATCATAGAGAGGTAAAACCGCCCCTCCCGGATAGCCAAAAATCAGTTCTACATTTTGTTCCAACAGTCCTTTTAACAACAGGTGAGCACCCGTTTTCTGCTCCTTAATTGTTTCTCCCAAAATGGACATACGCTCCCTCCTTTTAAAACCAAAGACCTCAAACTGCTATTCTTCTGGCAACCGCATAATCCCCCCGGTATGAGCGGAAGTCACCAATGCGGAATAGCGTGCCAACCAACCTTTTTTCACTTTCGATGTAAATTTCGGCAAATGTTCTTTTCGCTGAGCCATCTCTGTTTCAGTTAAATTCACATTCAAACGACGATTGATTAAATCAATGGTGATCTCATCCCCATCTTGCACCAAAGCTAATGGCCCTCCCGCCGCAGCTTCCGGAGAAATGTGACCAATGGCGATTCCTCGAGTTGCTCCGGAAAAACGACCATCGGTAATGAGTGCTACGTCTTTTCCCAAACCGCGTCCTACAATACTAGAAGTTGGAGCCAGCATTTCCGGCATTCCCGGGCCTCCTTTTGGCCCTTCATAACGAATCACCACCACATGTCCTGCTTGCACACGATGGTCATCAATGGCCGCTACTGCTTCATCATGAGAATCAAAACAAATCGCTTTTCCTGTAAAATGCTTCACACTTGGATCAACGCCCCCGACTTTGATGACCCCACCTTTTGGCGCTAAATTACCGTAGAGAATGGACAGCCCTCCCACTGGACTATAGGGGGTTTCTTTAGGATGAATAACTTCAGGATTTTTAATTTTGGCTGTGGCTACATTTTCTCGAATGGTTTTACCTGTTACCGTCATTCGGTCTGGATGAATTGCTCCTTCAATGGAAACCAGTTCATTGATAATGGCCGAAACCCCGCCAGCTTCATGAACATCGTGCATAGAATAAGCAGAAGACGGTGCGATTTTTGATAAATACGGTACGCGCTTGGCAATCTCGTTGACTTCTTCTAGCTGGTACTCAATTTCTGCTTCATTGGCAATAGCCAAGGTGTGCAAGACAGTATTCGTGGAGCCCCCCATCGCCATATCCAATGCAAAAGCATCATCAATGGCTTCTTTGGTAACAATATCTCGCGGCTTAATATCTTTTTTCACAAGCTCCATTAAATGGTTGGCTGTTTGTTTTACCAATTCTCGCCGTTCCTCAGAAACTGCTAGCACCGTTCCGTTGCCCGGTAGAGCTAATCCTAAAATTTCCAAAAGACAATTCATGGAGTTGGCTGTAAACATACCGGCACAAGAACCACAAGTTGGACAAGCATTTTCTTCCATAAATTGAAAATCTACCTCAGACATCTGTCCTTCTTTATATGCTCCCACCGCTTCAAACATGGAAGATAAGGTAGTCTGATGCCCCCGTGGATCTACCCCTGCTTTCATCGGCCCTCCGGAGACAAAGGCCGCTGGAACATTGGTGCGTACCGCTGCCATAATCATCCCTGGAGTAATCTTGTCACAGTTTGGTAAGTATAAGACCCCATCAAACCAATGAGCGTTAATCACCGTTTCGGCTGCATCGGCGATTAATTCCCGACTTGGCAACGAATAGCGCATGCCAATGTGCCCCATGGCAATCCCGTCATCTACCCCAATGGTATTGAACTCGAAAGGAATCCCCCCAGCTTCCCGGATTGCTTCTTTGGCTACATCCGCTAATTCCCGTAAGTGCACATGTCCCGGGACAATATCAATGTAAGAATTACAAATCGCAATAAAGGGCTTATTCATGTCCTGAATATTTTTTACTTGTCCCGTGGCATACAGTAAGCTTCTTGCCGGCGCCGCATCAATTCCCTTTTTAATCTGATCACTTCGCATCTATCTAACTCCCCCTCCAGCATTTTTGCGTATAAAAAAGCATCCCATATTAGAGAATGGGATGCTTGACAGAATCCCATTCGTAACGCAAACAGGACTCAAACGATCAGGTTTCCCTACGTTTCAAGTCCTCTGGTAAATGACTAAAATGACGATTTCTTGCTGTTTTTGATTCATTTGCATTTCAATCGCCCCTTTCGTCAAGATTTCTAAAAGAATGTTTTTTTTACTATATCTTTAATTGTAAGCAAAGTCAACAAATTTTCTGAATTTTTTTTATTTTTACACAAATCGTTTTAAACCATTCCTGTTACTTAAAAGTATAGCATGAATTCTTTTTAAATGAAATTATAATGAGATAAATTAATTTATGGTGTGTTTAGACCACTTAATTCTCTAAGTAAGTACGCTGTTCCTGCTAATAAATGGTCAAAAAACTCTAATGCAAAAAAGACTCCTTTTCCAAAAGAAGTCCTCAGCTTTTTTATTTTTCGTTACTAAACATTCCCTTGTTTATAAAAAAGAACCTCTGATTTCTCAGAGGTTCGCAAAACTGTCTTATTTAACAGCATCCTTCAACGCTTTCCCTGGTTTGAATGCAGGAATTTTGCTTGCAGGAATTTGAATTTCTTCGCCAGTTTGTGGGTTACGTCCTTTACGTTCTGCACGAGAGCGTACTTCGAAGTTACCGAAACCGATCAATTGAACTTTTTCACCGTTAGCTAAAGCTTCTTGGATGGTTGAAAAGACTGCTTCAACAGCTGCTGTTGCGTCTTTCTTAGTCAAGTCAGTCGCTTTTGCAACTTGTTCGATCAATTCTGCTTTATTTGCCATGAATGATTCACCTCCTCAACACGTGGTTTGATGTAGAAACATCAAGTAAGGAAATTTGAGTGGTCCAAACTTCCTCGCCAAATATTGATTCCCATCAATATTCTGTTAATACGTTATCACAAGAATGCTGTAATATCAAGGATAACACCGATTCTCCGGCTTTTTTTTCGCGTATTTCCCACTTTTTTACAATTTTGTCCAAAATAGTCAAAAATCTACCTTAAGAAAGTCATTTTTGACTTCAAAAATCCGCAAAAAAGTTCACGAAAACCTTGTTCTGTCAAGCATAAAGTTCAAAAAAAGAGATGGAAATCTTCCATCTCTACAAGCCTATTTTCGTCGCCGAGGAATAATCCGAATCGGCGTCCCTTCAAAGGTGAAGGCATTGCGAATTTGATTTTCCAAAAAGCGTGCATAAGAAAAGTGCATCAATTCTTCTTCATTGACGAAGATTACAAATGTTGGTGGTTTTACCGCAACTTGTGTGGCATAGAAAATTTTCAACCGTTTGCCTTTGTCCGTTGGTGTAGGATTAATGGCGACTGCATCCATAATTACGTCATTTAACAAGGCAGAAGGCACCCGCATATTTTGATTCATGCTGACTTCTTCGATTAGTGCAGGTAACTTGTTTAATCGTTGTTTGGTCACTGCAGAAACAAATAAAATCGGTGCATAATCCAAATATTGGAACTCATCTCTGATTTCTTCCTCAAAGTCCCGTAACGTATTGGTTTCTTTTGCCACCAAGTCCCATTTATTCACCAAAATAATGATCCCTTTACCAGCTTCATGAGCATAGCCGGCGACTTTTTTATCTTGTTCCCGAATCCCTTCGTGGGCGTTTAGTACCATTAAAATGACATCAGAGCGTTCGATTGCCCGCATTGCCCGCATAACACTATATTTTTCGGTGTTTTCGTAGACTTTACCTCGTTTACGCATCCCCGCAGTGTCAATCATAGTAAACTCTTGACCATTTTCCGCTACAAAATGAGTATCAATGGCGTCTCTGGTAGTACCTTCCACATCAGAAACGATAACTCGTTCTTCTCCTAATAAAGCATTAATCAAAGAAGATTTGCCTACATTTGGTCGTCCAATTAATGAGAACTTGATGATGCTGTCGTCTTCTTCTTCAATTTCTGTAGTGAAATTTTTTACTGCTTCATCTAAGATATCACCGATTCCTAAACCGTGACTACCCGAAACCGGGAATGGATCTCCCAGACCTAGTGCATAAAACTCATAAATATCGGCTCGCATTTCGGGATTGTCTACTTTGTTCACGGCTAAAATCACTGGTTTATTGCTCTTGTACAAAATTCGCGCCACCAGTTCATCCGCGTCAGTGACCCCTTCTCTAGCACTGGTCACTAAAATAATTACATCTGCTTCATCAATTGCGATTTCTGCTTGATGCTTGATTTGATCCATAAAGGGTTCATCCCCAAGATCGATTCCCCCGGTATCAATGACGGAAAACTCCCGTCCTAACCATTCTCCTGTCGCATAAATCCGATCTCGGGTTACCCCCGGAGTATCTTCTACGATAGAGATGCGTTCTCCGGCGATCCGGTTAAAAATCGTGGACTTGCCCACATTGGGACGCCCGACGATTGCAATTGTTGGATTTGCCATTGCGCTCTCCTACCTTTCTTCGCTGCTTTCTTTATTTACCTAATACATTCCGACCTACGTTAGTTTACCCAATCTATCATCAAGTTGCAAGTTAAAAAACCCTTTGCAGTCTTCAAGCTGCAAAGGGTTCTCACTCAATTTCGCTTACGCTTCTTCATTATCGTCGTTGTCTTTTAAAGCAGCTCCCAAGATATCCCCCATGGAGAAACCAGTCGTTTCTTCAGGTAAGACATACTCTTCAACTTCTTCCACTTCTTCTTTCGCATCAGCTGGTTTTTCTTCCAATGCTTTAATGCTTAAGGCAATACGGTGTTCTTCAGGATTGACTTCCAAGACTTTTACTTGAACTTGATTTCCTTCTGCTAACACTTCATGAGGAGTCGCGATGTGTTTGTGAGAGATTTGGGAAATGTGTACCAACCCTTCAACTCCTGGGAAGACTTCCACAAAAGCACCAAAGCTTGTCAGACGTTTCACTACACCGTCTAAAACAGTGCCTTGTGCTGCTTTTTCTTCAATATGATCCCAAGGCCCAGGCAATGTATCTTTAATCGATAGAGAAATCCGTTCCCGATCAGGATCAACACTTAAAACAGCAACTTGTACTTGGTCGCCAACTTTTAAAGCATCACTTGGTTTGGCAATGTGGCTGTGAGAAATCTCAGATACATGGACTAAGCCATCGATGCCACCAAGGTCTACGAAAGCTCCGAAGTCAGTCAAACGAGCAACGGCACCTTCCACAACATCCCCTTCGTGAAGAGAAGCCAATAATTCTTGTTTTTTACCAGCTTTTTCTGATTCCACAATCGCTTTGTGAGATAAGATCAAGCGGTTTTCTGATGGTTCGATTTCCACAATTTTAAATGCCAAGGTTTGGCCTTTATAGCTAGAAAAATCAGCAACGAAATGATCTTCTACCATAGATGCCGGTACAAAACCACGAACACCTACGTCAACGACCAAACCACCTTTGACCACATCGGTAACAGGGGCTTCGATGATTTTTCCATCTTTAAAATCTTGTTCAATGTCAGCCCAGACTTTTTTCGCGTCTAGACGGCGTTTGGAAAGTAGGTAACTACCGTTTTCCTTGTCTTTGCCGATAGATGAGATGACAACTAGTTCTAAGACATCCCCCACCTTTACAATTTCGTTGATGTCTTCCACTGGCAAAGTAGAAAGTTCCTTGGCTGGAACAACCCCTTCAACACCGGCGCCTTCGATTCCTACAACGGCTTGTTTGTCTTCAACGGCTAATACTTCACCTTTGACCACATCACCGATTTTCACCTCACCGAAGTTCTCCAATGCGTCTGCCATTGATTGATTGCCTTCTACTTGATTGTTCATTTCTGTCATGACTCATGTCCTCCTAACCAACACATATTAAATAAATGCATAGCTACAACTTTAAGTGTAAAATAAACTGAAAGAAAAATAAAGCGATTTCGCTCAATTCTTTTGAATAATCACGTTTTCATCCAATTTTTTGCTAAAAACTCCTAAATTTCTTCTCAAAAAGACTCAAAAGATTAGGCAAGCGTCTCTTCCACAATCTTTTCAATCGCAGCCACCACATCCTCAATGGACATTCCAGTAGTATCGATTAATCGAGCATCTTTCGCTTGTTTTAATGGCGAAACTTCCCGATGAGAATCTAAATAATCCCGATGTTTGATTTCTTCTTTTAAAGTCGCCAAGTCAGTGGCTAATCCTTTGCTCAAGTTTTCTTTGTAGCGCCGTTCCGCCCGCTCATCTACACTGGCAACTAAAAAGATTTTCACTTCGGCATTAGGCAAGACTTTGGTGCCAATGTCTCGGCCGTCCATAACCACGCCACCTTCAGCGGCAATTTTTTGTTGTTGGGCTACTAAGCGTTCCCGAACTTTTTCGTGGGCAGCAACTTCTGAAACGTTATTCGTAACATCATGGTTTCGAATATCTGATGTGACTTCTTCACCATCACAAAAAACTGCTTGTCCCTTGGAAGTTTGACTAAAAGTAATGGGGTAGTTTTCAATTAAAGCTACCAACCCTGCTTCATCATCAAAAGCCACTTGGTGTTTTAAAGCAAGATACGTCACACTGCGATACATGGCCCCAGTATCTGTATAAATATAACCGAGATCTTTGGCGATGATTTTAGCCACTGTACTTTTTCCCGATGACGCTGGACCGTCAATGGCGATATTGATTTTTTTCACTGAACTAGCTCCTCTTTGTAACTGATTTCCCTACATAAAGAAAGAGGCCCGAATAAGCCCCTAAAAATTTGAAGCACTACTAAACAGTAGCACTTCAAAGCTGTTTCATCCTAATAACAAATCTTAACGAATGCGTAATTGCATACCTGGATACAACATATAGTTGTTGGGATCCAAACCATTTAAAGCAAAGATAGTATCAACGGAAACCCCAGTGCGTGCTGCTACTTGGTTAGGGCCTTCACCGGATTGAACCAACGTGTAGTCCCCATCTTTTGAAGCTTCTTGGGTAGTTTGGTCATTTTGTGTTTGAGTACCATCCGCTACAGTATTGCCATATGCGTCCGTATTGCCGTTTGTGGTAGTGCCATCGGCTTGTTGCATCGTATCGTCGGCAGCAGGTGTTTCTTCACTAGAGCTAGGTACGGTTTCACTGGAACTTGGCACCGTTTCGCTGGAAGAACTAGAAGAGGAACTTTCTGAAGAACTTTCCTTTGTAGATTCTACAGTAGAAGATTCTTTTGTAGAGCTAGCAATTGAAGAAGTTGTTTCGGTGGTGCTTTCAGATACGGCGGCACGGTCTGTATCCCGGGTCACTACTGCATAAAAGCCCATAATCAAACCAATACAAAGTACCAGTAGTACTACTAGACTAATCAAAAATACTTTGTTGCCATTTTTTTGGCCTCGACGTTGGCTCCGAGAACCTAAGTCGTCCCCTTCTGTGTCATAAATTGGTTGTTCCCATGGTTCTTGATTCTCATTGTTGTTGAAGTCGTCTCGTTTACTCACTGTAATACCTCCTGTTGTCATTCGTTGGCTATTATACCATAGGTGAATCTTGACTGTCTTGAAAAATCTAAGACTGCCTTTTTCTTAAAATAATTTTAGCAATATCTCTTGCCAAGCGGTAACAGCAGTTGTACTTTCGGTTTTCTCTTCCCCTTTAAAAAAAGCCAATTGCGCTCCATGAAAATCACAACAAACCTCAGGAGTCTCTGTGACATCCTCGCCAAAATAAGCTAAAAGAAACTGACGGCGGCAGCCTTTTGTCTTCACATAATCCAGCATACTATTTAAACGCTGGTCTTTACTGAGGGCATTGTCCGCCAGTTCTGTAAGTAGCTCTTGATTATTCGTCTCATCCATTAAAGTTAGCCATTTTTCTTGTAAATCAGTCTTTGCGGTGGCCTTTCCTTCTAGCAAAGCTTGCAATCCACTGCGTTCTTCCCAAAGCTTTTGTTGAAAGAACTGCTGGACTCTTTCGTCACCTGTTTGATAAAGTAAAATCCCTTGTGCCGCTTTCCCGTCTCTGCCGGCTCGACCGCTTTCTTGCAAATAGCTTTCCGGGCTATCCGGCAAGTCATAATGAATCACAAAACGCAAGTCTGGTTTGTTAATCCCCATTCCAAAGGCGTTTGTGGCAATCAACACTTGCAATTGCCCTTGTAAAAACTGCTGTTGTAACAACCGCCGCTGGTCTTGACTTAAGCCTCCATGATAATACCCACAAGGAATTTTACCTGAGAGAGCCTGATACAAATCTTCCACTGATTGTCTCGTGGCACAATAAATCAACCCACTGGCCTGGGTCTGTTGAAGGTAATGGTCAATCCAAACGGTTTTATCTTCCGGCTGCTCTACAAAATAAGCGATGTTAGGCCGATCAGATGAATGGCGAAAAATTTGGCACTGGTCGTTTAACAGTAAGTTTTCAATATCTTTTGCTACTTTTTTAGTGGCCGTAGCCGTTAACGCCAAAGTCACGGGATTGTTCAACTGCTTTTTGACTTCTGGTAATAGACGGTACTCTGGTCGAAACTCAATTCCCCATTGGGAGACACAATGAGCCTCATCTACTACTAAAAAGGCGAGTTTTACTTGAGTTAAAGCTTTTAAAACCACTGGTGTTCGCAGCATTTCGGGACTTAAAAAAAGAAATTTGTATTGTTTTAAACGTTGCAAAATTGCATAGCGATCCCTAGGTTCAACGTGAGACGTCAAGGAAATGCAGCGTTTTTCACCGGTTGCTTGTAAAGAAGAGACTTGATCTTCCATCAAAGCAATTAAAGGTGAGACTACCACTACAAGACCTTCTACCAAGTAGCCTGGCAATTGATAACACAAGCTCTTCCCCGTACCAGTGGGCAAAATTCCCAGGGTATCATGACCGGATAGGACACTTTCAATTACCGCTTCTTGTCCCGGATGAAACTCATCAAAACCAAAATATTGTTTTAACGCCAATTTTAAAAACATTTTCTTTCCTCCTTTGTCTTGATCTGATACAAAGCAAAGGACAAAAAATCCACTTCTAAGCTAGCCACTTCTTTAAAGCGCCAAGTCAAAGGATCCCCAGGTTTATTTGCTAAAAGTTTCTCTGAAGCAGGGGCAATAAAATCTGCAAAGATAAATTTATCATCTCGTAACGCCCACTCAATCAAGTGATCATTAATCGTACCAGGTTTTAACTGTCGCTTTTGACAGACTTCTTCAAAGGAAAAGCCCGCTTCAAAAAGTGCTTGAGTACTTAAGCTACTTTGATTGCGATCCCATAAGAAAAATGGTGCCAATAGTTGGTAACAAACTAGGTTGGTTTCTCTTTCTACTTCCTGAAAAAAAGCCTGATGCCAAGCTAGCGGCACTAAGTAATTCCAAGGCGCATCACTCGCCCAAGGTGGCAATAATTGATAGCTTGTCTTACCTACCACCTGCCAACCAGAAAAACTTTGAGCTAGTTTATTTGCTATCTCTTGATCCAGCTGACCTAAAAGCTGGGTCAACTCTTCTTTCAAAATTTCTCGTAAATGCTCTTGCTGTTGACGAATCAAAAGACGCACCGGTTCTGTAAACATCGGAGCGGTTTCTAAAGGGATAAAAGTCGGCTGTCTGTGATAATTAGAAGCCACTTGAATGACAAATTGCAACATGCGCCACGCTGCAGCCTCACTTTTCCCATAACGAAAATGATTGAGATGATTCAAAACTTGCTGTTTTTCTTTTGTAAGTTCTATCCCCTGTCCTCGCTGATAAAAACCTTCTTTTACATCAATTAAATGTCCTTCTTGCACTAATTTTTGTAATTGAATCTCAAAGTCTCGTTGCGATACTTTGGGAAACAAGCCCACAAAAGGCAATAAATCGTGCAAACAACCAAAGAGCAATACGGAAGTCGTTTTTTTCCCGATTAACAGTTGATACAATGTGGTAGCCTTCAGCTTGTCTCCTGGCGCAAACAAGGCTAAAATAAACTCATCCATCTTAATTCCTCCGAAAGTGAGTCTTATTATGACATCTTTAGCGAAAATCAAACCTGAATTATGTATTAGTTGCGGACTGTGTGCAGTTTATGCCCCCACAATTTTTGACTATGATGAAGAAGGAATCTTGCTTTTTAAACAGGAACCAGAAGCTCGCCAACAATTCATCAGTGAAACAGAATTGGCCGCCTTAAAAAAAGCGGCCGGCAAATGCCCTGTTCGAGCAATCCTCATTGAAAAGCTAGAGGATTAACCCTCTTTTTAGCAAATACGTAAATCTTTATCATAGCTTACGGCTGAACCTTAAATGATTCAGCCGTTTTTGGCTTTTACTCACAACAAATGCGATACACTGTTTCCCCATAGATTTCCATCACTTGATAAAAACTTGCCAAAGACCATTGTTCATTAGCTTGATGTACATAGTCTGGAGTATCGCCAAACATGGCCCCAAACGCCACGCAGTTATTCATAGCCCGGGCAAAGGTAGCCCCTCCATTGACAAAGGGCTCCGTCATATCTCCAGTCAGCTGGCGATAAGTAGACAATAAAGTTTGAATCAAATCACTTTCAATTGGAACATATAGTGGTGCTAAATAATCGTGTTCGTGATAAGTTAGACCGTATTTTGCGGCAGCATCTTTTAAAGCTGCCACCAATGTTTCTTTTTCCAAGGTCACCGGATAGCGGATATCTAACCCTAAACGGCTTCTCGTCGGTGTGATTTCCATTTTGGCCACATTTAAAGTCATGACACCAGAAACCTCATCTTGGAACAAGCCTACTAAACTTTCTCCGGTGGCATCTGTCTTAATCACTTTACCTGCCACGTCTAACACTGAATTGGTAAAGGAGTTGGTATTTACCAAAGCTTCAGCTAAGCGGGTAATGGCATTCATTCCTTCTGGTGCTAGTTTAGAGTGAACACTCTTTCCTTGTACCGTAATGCAGTCGTCAACTTTTTCAAAAGAATAACCAAGTTTCAGAAGTTCTGTAGCCACAGCCTCTACTTTATCTCCAGAATAAAGGGCGTGATCAGGCACCACATTTAATGATCCCCCCGCCTCAATTGACAATTCATTACTGCCAACACCTTCAAAGTAAACTTGCAATAATCCTTTTTCCGCAAAGATTAATGGAAATTTGGAATCCGGTGCAAAGCCTGCGGTAATCATCTCTTCTTTTTCATTGTAACGATTGATACAGCGCCAAAGATTCTCTTCATCCGTTCCAAAAATAAAGCGTACTCGTTGCTTAAAAGTCACTTTTGCATCCATTAAAGCTTTTACACCATATAAAGCCGCAACGGTTGGTCCTTTATCGTCTTGTGCGCCTCGGCCGATAATCACTTCATCGGTGATTATTGGAGTGAAAGGTTCTGATTCCCAACCACTTTGTCCCACAGCCGGTACCACATCCAAGTGGCACAAAATCCCAAAAAGTTCTTCTCCTTCACCGACTTCTGCATAACCGTAGTAACCCTCTGGATCTTGATAAGTGGTAAATCCCAAAGATTCGCACAACGCTAATGTGTGTTCTAACGCTTTTAAGCAGTTCTCACCAAAAGGCTGTCCCGCTTTAGCATCTGCTTCATCTAATACTGAGGGAATGGCAATTAAATCTGCCAATGCCATTACTGCTTTTTCTTGATGTTCCTTTGTAATAAAAGCCATGTTTGTTCCTCCAATTTAAAAATAGCCGGTTTTTCTCACTGCAATTATGGTAGCCGAGAAAAAGCCGTTTGTCTAGTTTTGATTTGGAAATTAACCCTAACGCCTTCTTGGAAATCTCTCTAGTCCAATCCTTGAGATAGCTTAGTCAATTTTTCTTGCCTGTTTTTTAACACGCCCCATTTCAAAAGAAAAAAGCAGCCTCGGTTCAACCGAAGCTGCTTTTTTGAATAATCCTTTATAATCCTTGTGCTTCACGGTGTTGCTTTTTTACCAACCATGGGTAAAGCTTCAAATAAATTGCTAAAAATACTCCGCTGACAATAATCCCTTTAATCAAGTTAAACGGAATGATTCCAATGGCAATGTATTGCGCCATAGACGTGCCTAAAAATTGGTCTGCAGTGACGCCGTAAAAGCTTAGATACAAGGGTGTAATCACAAAATAGTTAGCCACACTCATAAAAATCGTCAATGCAGCAATCCCGGTAACTACTCCTAGAACTTTATTTTTACGTTTGTTCATGCCTTTATTAAAGAAATAATACATTGGCAAAGTGAAAATAGTACTAGCTAAAAAGCTGGTTACATCCCCCACGATGTTGGTAGGCTCAAGGCCCGTAGTGAATAAATGCAATGCCGAACGGATAAAAGCGGTGGCAATCCCGGCTACTGGACCATATAAAAACATGCTCAGCATCACAGGCGTATCACTAAAATCCACTTTCAAAAAGCTAAAAGCTGGAATTACGGGAAACGCTACATACTGGAGCACTACCGCCATTGCCGCAAACATTGCGACTGCAATCATTTTTTGTACCTTGGTGTTCTTCATGTTGAAATCCTCTCCTTTTTGGCATTTTGCCTAATAGTGAAGGATTCATCTTCAAACGAACCTCTTTGCCAGCTTTACCAAAAACAAAAAACTCTGCTTCCCAGGGGAAAGCAGAGTAGAGTTATCTGGTGAAAGACACGCAAATAAGCCCTATCTTCTTTATCCAGACTATACTGTCGGTATCGGAATTACACCGATTCAACCACTGAAAAGTGGGTCGTGGACTATACCACCGGTCGGGAATCACACCCTGCCCCTGAAGACGAACCTTTATTTAGTTTACAAGCTTATTATACAGTTTTCGTAAACCTTTGCAAGCTTTTGGTTTCGTTATTTAGATTGTTGCAACAATTGACTTACTTCGTGTTTGGAAAGTTTCCGGGATTCTCCTGGCCGTAAATTGCCTAAAGTCAACTCACCATAGCCTTCTCGTTTCAGCTTCTGCACTGGCAATCCCACTGCTTTAAACATATTTTTCACTTGATGATTGCGCCCTTCGTGAATGGTTAAAGCAACCACACTAGTTTCGGCTTTGGCATCCACTGAAATGATTTCATAGCGGGCTGGAGTCAGTTTGTAGCCTTCAATTTTCATTCCCTTGGTTAAGGGATAGAGATTTTTTTGATTGGCTACTCCTTTGACCTTGGCCACATAGCGTTTGTCCACCTCGTGTTTTGGATGGGTTAAACGTTGGGCAAAAGCGCCATCATTCGTTAATAACAACAATCCTGAAGTATCATAATCTAAGCGCCCCACTGGATAAATCCGTTCTGAAATTTGTGGGAAATAATCCGTCACCACTTTACGACCCTTGTCATCACTGACTGCAGAAATCACGCCTCGAGGTTTATAAAAAAGATAATGTACTGGTTCTTCTTGGTAAATGGGCACATTGTCCACTTCCACTAGATCCTTCGCTGAAACCTTAACTCCTAGTTCAGTCGTCACATCCCCATTGACTTTTACTCGCCCAGCTAAAATATATTCTTCCGCTTTTCGCCGGGATGCAATGCCAGCATGGGCAATCACTTTTTGTAATCTTTCCATTATTGTTCCTCATCTCTTTCTTGACTTGATAAGTCAATTTCAGTGGCTTCAACCATTTCTGATACTTCCTCTTGGTAGCGGTCAAAAAACAAGTCCAGGGGTAATTCTTCTTCTAATTCACTTTCCATGGACTGAATATCAGGTAATTCCGCCAAGTCTTTTAAGCCAAAGTAATTCATAAAGTGACTTGTCGTCCCATATAAAATCGCGCGACCTGGCCCTTCCACTCGACCTTTTTCTTCAATTAACTGACGAGCGGCTAATTTTTGTACCGAGCCAGAGGACTGAACTCCCCGAATTTCATCCACTTCCATCCGGGTAATAGGCTGTTTGTATGCAATAATGGCCAACGTCTCCAAGGCTGCTTGAGACAGACGATTAGCCAATGGAGATTGGGCATATTTTTTTAATAGAGGGGCAAATTCTCGCTTAGTCGTCAAAACAAAGTGATTGCCTACTTCTAAAATATTTAAAGCCGTTTGTTCACTTACTTGATACCGGCCTTGTAGCTCTTGAATCAATTGATAAACCGCTTCTGTAGGTAGATTCAGCAAATAGCTTAACTCTTCTAAGCCAATTCCTTCATCCCCCACTACAAATAGCAAGGCCTCCAGTTCACTGCTCTTGTTCATATTCTCCCTCTTTCATACCATATAACAAAATTTCACCGTAATTATCTTCTTGCACCACGCGAATTTCTCTGTTTTTCATCAGCTCTAACATAGCCATAAAAGTAGTGACGATTTCAGTCTTACTATAACTTTCCATAAAAGATGTTAAACTACGACCTTCATGAGCGGACAAATGGGCAATTCCACGCTTGATTTCATCCATTCGATCTTCAATGGAATTTTCGTCACTACTAATGGTAGTTTCAATAATTTGCCGTTTCTTTTTCTTCTCCAACATTTTATGAAAAGCCAAAAACAAGTCTACAGTGGTAATTTGGTTTTTCGGTAAACTACGATCTTCTTCTTTGAAATCATCCACGTCCATCGGTTCTTTGGTGAAATACTGACTGCGTTCTTCGGCTTTTTCCGAAAGTAATTCTGCTGCGTATTTGTACTTACGGTATTCCAAGAGCTGATTCACCAGAGCATCTCGAGGGTCTTCTTCATAGATTTCTTCGTCTTCTGGCTCTAATTCTTGTTTTGGTAAAAGCATTTGTGACTTAATTGCCATTAACGTGGCCGCCATTACTAAGTATTCTCCGGCTAATTCTAGCTCCAAAGTTTTCATCGCATGAATATAGCCCATGTACTGGTCAGTAACTTGGGCTATGGGAATATCGTAAATATCGATTTCCAATGTTTTAATCAGATGCAACAACAGGTCTAGTGGTCCTTCAAAGACATCCAATTTTATCTTAATTTCGCTCAAAACTTGGCTCCTTTCCTAGGCCCGAGGGAAGTATTCTTTGTAGACATCGGTCATTCTTTTTTTAGTAATGTGGGTATAAATCTGAGTGGTGGAAATATCCGCATGACCCAGCAGTTCTTGTACTGTACGTAAGTCTGCGCCATTTTCCAAGAGATGGGTGGCAAAACTATGACGTAAAGTATGGGGCGTAACCGTTTTGTGAATCCCCGCTTCTCTCACAATTTCTTTTAGATTTTTCCAAATCCCCTGACGAGAAAGCCCCGTCCCGTGATGATTGACAAAAAGATGATCTTCTTCTGGATGATGTTGCGTCAAAGTTGGTCGCGCTTCATCTAAATAGCGCGTTACCCATTCAATAGCATAGTCCCCTAAAGGTACAATCCGTTCCTTATCTCCTTTACCTGTGGCTTGTAAAAGGCCAATGGTTAAATGCAAATCATTTAGTTTTAACCCGATCAACTCGCTTACCCGTAACCCGGTAGCATACATCACTTCTAAAATCGCCCGATTCCGTAAACCCAACGGCTCTTTCGTGTCCGGTGTTTCAATCAGCGCTTCCACTTCTACCAAACTTAACGTGTCCGGCAATTTTTGCTGTTTCTTTGGCGTTTCAATGTGCTGCATAGGATCGTGATCGGTATAGCGTTCTTGCCGTAAGTATTGATGAAAGCGACGCAAGCTAGAAATCATCCGGGTCACAGTCGCCGTGGATTTACCCGCTTGTTGCAATTCTTGTAAAAAACCTAAAACTAAAAAACGATCCACGTCTTGCCATGAAGTGATTTGCTTTTTGTTCAAGTATTCTAGATATTGCATCAAATCTCGACGATAACTTTGCCGTGTGTTTTGAGACAAGCCTCGTTCAATCAATAGATAATGTAAATAATCAATGATGACCTCTTCCATCTTATTCCCTCAACTTTCGCTTCCCTATCATAGCAAATTCCAAGAGATTGTGATAGTCAAAACCGATTTTTCCCCAGCAGAAGCTGTTTTCTTTTGCCAATTCATAAAAAAGACAAAACGAGTTCGTGAAGTCAAACATAGTCAAAACTTGATAATAAAAAAAGAGACCCTTTGACAGGTCTCAAATCGAACTAACTATTACTGGGCCTTTGTTTGCTTTGCTTGGCAACTTTGACAAATCCCATGAAAAGTCAGACGATGATCTTTTACAAGAAAATGATAGCGACTTTCTACTACTTCTTCCACTTCTCCTAAAAGGTCTTCTTCGATTTCTTCAATATTGCCACATTCCAGACAAAGCAAATGATGATGAAAGTGTTTGGCCCCTTCTTTGCGTAAGTCATAACGGGCTACACCGTCATTAAAACTAACTTTATCCACTACATGAAGATCCGTTAAAATCTCCAACGTACGATAGACAGTGGCCAAACCAATTTCAGGACTTTTCCGCTTGACAAAGAAAAAAACTTCTTCTGCAGAAAGATGGTCTTTCTCATTTTCTAACAACACCAACAATGTAGCTTCCCGTTGCGGTGTTAGTTTAAAACCGGCTTCATGAAGCTGTTTCTTGATTTTCATTAAGGCAGTACCTGTGTTCATAACCCGGTCTCCTCTTTTCTTACTTTATATTTATTATAATTAAAGATACACAAATATAAATTAAATCATACTTATTATAAAGTAATTTTTTCAATAAGACAAGCTATTCTCATTTAGAAACTAGTTTTGTCACACCGTCTTCTTGGACAATCCGTTTTTCTTTTAATAAATGACCAATGGCCCGCTTAAACTGGCCTTTACTAATCCCAAACATCTGTTTAATCGCCTCAGGATCTGATTTATCGGTATAGGGCATTTGTTTATTTGGGGTACGTTCCAAATAGACAACCAACATTTCCGCATCATCATTGATTACTTCATGAGCTCGTGGTTTTAAAGAAACATTCAAGACGCCATCTGGTCGCAAACCGATTACTCGTCCTTTGACGACTTCTCCTAAGCGGGGTTCCATATAACGCTCAGAAGGATGAACAAAGGCAATGCGGTAATCCTCGGTTAACAAGTAAGTCCCCGCAAGTTTCAACCGATAAACAGTACCGCTTAAATCCTTATTCATCAGATCTTGAGTACCTAAGCGGCTAAGCGAACGAAAAATCTTTTCATCTGCTAATGTTCCCCAAATCCGATCTTTTGAATCGACTCGTAAGGCCACCATTAAGCGATCTCCTTTTTTAGGCCATAATTCTCGCATGGTTGGTAGTTCATCTAAGGAGACGGCAATGTCTTTATCCGGTAAGCCAATATCCACAAAGGCACCTAAGTCCCGGCGCGTTTCAATTACTGTGGCAAAAGCGTAATGACCTTGACGACTTTTAGGAATCGCTGTAGTAAAGGCTAGTTCTTGTTTTTGATTCACATAGCCAAAGCCTTCCACAGCTTCCCCTAATTCTTTGGTTCCTTCTGTCTTAGCTAAACGAAAAGTAAAGCCATTTTTTTGTACAAAATAATGACTTTCATTTTCATCGGTGATTAAACCAGTAAATACAGTTGCTAATAATTGATTCATTTCTTTTCCTCCAAGGGCTAATGCCCACATTCTACATAACAAGACGCAACAAAGCAATGGTCACAACGCCTACAATCACAATCTTCATCAAGTCTTTCGTATAATAGCCTACCACTAAAGCAGGCAAACACGCTAGTAATTCAGGTACTTTAATTAACGGCCACTGCCCTTGGTGAAAGACCAACAAGCTTTGTACTAACAAAGCCGTCAAAATACACAATGGCAAATAATTTAAAAACTGATTGACCTTTTCTGGAAACACCAAACGACTGGCAAGGACAAAGGGTAAAACTCGAGGAATCCAAGTCACGATTGCACAACCAGCCACCAATAGAAAAAATTGCTGATTACTCATGACTTCCCTCCTTCAGTTAAAACGCCTACTAGACACCCGACTAAAGTTGCGGCAATCACCGCAACTTCGCCAGAAAAAAGATGCATACACAGAAGTAAGGTGACGACAACCGCCAATAAAATGCGAAAACTTTGTCTCGGACGTTTTTTTAATGGGAGTTGAACTTGAAAAAGCCATAGCCCCAAAAACATGGCAGTTAAAGCAAAATCCAATCCAAAACGTTCTGGGTTTGGGATGAATTGGCCTAATAAGCCTCCTAAAAGATTGGCTACTAACCAAACGCTATAAGCCGCTACATTTAGTCCGTGACACCAAGCAGTAGACACTTTTTCGCCAGCTTGTAAAGCAGTAGTCAACACCCCATAAGATTCATCCGTTAACAAGGTACCGATGCCTATGGTAGTTAACAACCCACGGCTACGAAAATAAGGAACTACCGATAAACTCATCAGTAAATGGCGAAAATTCACCAAAAAAACCGTTACAATAATGGAAGGAATCGGTGCCTGTAAAGCAATTAAACCACAAATAATAAATTGCCCGCTGCCTGCATAAACCAATAAGGACAACGCGGTAATTTGGACCAATGATAAGCCCACACCTTTTTCCACCACACCTGCTGCAAAACCAATGCCTAAATAACCCATCATAGTGGGAATACAAGCCTGTACTCCTTCACGAAAACTCCTATACCCTACAGTTGACTCCAAAAAGCAACCCCCTTTTTTCGTGTGATTGAAATCATCATATCGAAAAAAAGAGGGGGTCACAAGAAAATTTTTGAATTTTTCAGAAAATATCCTTATAAATACCGATTAACGAATGGTATGGTCGTTGCCATTACCACGGAAATAACCTGTTTTACAATTAATGGTCACCAAATACAAAGGTAAATCACTGTCTTTATAGTTTGCGGTTAGCGGTGCTTTATTCGTAGTAGCATACAAATTATAGTAGCCTTCGCCATTTTCAATACGGACAGGTTCAAGCTTATAGCCACCTGCTACAATATAGCCCCGCTGGATACAAGTAGCGAGTACTTTGTCCAAAACCCCGCTATTCCAAGTCCAAGCCGGATTTCCGGTATCCGCAATATCAGCGGCATCATTGGCTAAAATTGGTTGATTTGCAGAGTTTGTCTGCATATTTGGTGAAGCTTCTGCCGGTAAACTACTGTTGGCGCTTGTGCTATTTTGTTGGGCCGCTTTTTCTTGGGCAGCCTTTTCTGCTGCAGCTTTCTCGGCAGCCGCTTTTTCTTGAGCTGCTTTTTCAGCAGCTTTGTTTTCGTTAATTTTTGTTTCCACCAGCTTCAGTTTATCGCTCAGTTCTGTTTTTTCATCACTAGCTACTAAGGCTGTCACTAGCTTTTGCGCTGCTTGGTAGTCTACTTCTTTAGGGTTCGCAATTGCTTTGCCGTCTTTGATTAAAGCTGTTACCGCCGCCTGGGCATTATTCAACTGATCTAACTGTTCTTTGGCATTTTGCACACCTTGGGCCAATAATTGATCAAAAGAATCAGGACCACTCACTTTTAATGTAATCGCCTCTTGGGAAGCTAGCGATACATCTTTTGCTAATTGATCCCCAGAAATAACCGGTTTTACAAAAAGTGCATTGACTTGATTTTGCAAATCGAGTTTTTCTTCAATGTCAACAAGTTCTGCCTTGAGTTCTTTTGTTTCTTCATTAGCTCCTAAGTCCGTCACTTTGTCCATCGTTTTTTTGACTTCTTCAGTGGTAATGCCTGCTTTCAAATACTCTTTGTTTTCATCCAAGTATAAAGCATCAACTTCTTTTTGAAGGTCTTTAATTTCAGCATTTAATTCAGCCTGAGCTTGTTTTTGCGCTTGAACTTCTTGATGTTGGTGATAGGCATAAGCACTTCCCCCGCCTGTTAATAAAACAGCAGCAGCTAATGCAATCGGCCACTTCTTGCGACTTGTTTTAGGTTTTGATACAGCTGGTTCAGCTTCAAAGCTCTTTTCTTCTGAAGCAGTTGTTACAGGCTCAGGAACTGACTCTACTTCTTCAACTGGACTAGCCAATTCTGCTGGCATTTCTTCGGCGATTGTAGCGGGTTGCATCTCAGCTACTTTTTCAAGATCAGAGCTAGCTGATTCTCCTTCTTTAAGATTATTTTCAGCACTTTCACTGACAGGTAAATCTTTTGCTTCACTGGTTGGTTCTTCTTCCACAGAAATCAATGGGTCTTTGGAATCAGATACGAGAAGCTCTTCACTTACCAATTCTTCAGGTAGCTCTTCCTCAAAATCGGTCGACACTTCAGAAGTTGCTTGTCCTTGTGGTTCTACCACTGGCTCTGGTATATCGGAATCAATTGTATTATCTCGAGCTTCTTCATCGAGATGCTCTGTTTCCTCTAATTCCTCTAATTCCTCTAATTCCTCTGCTTCCAATTCTACCGTCTTCGCTTCACTTGATTCTGAATCCATGTTTTTCTCAGCAACTTGTTGAGCCGCCACCAATTCTTCTAGACTAGGCCCTTCTTCTTTGCCTTCTTTGTGACGTTTAATATATGCCGAGAGAATCGGATTGTCCGCTAACTCGTCTGCTGATTCAGAGGAATGAACGGATTTAGAGACAGCTTCTGCGGTGATTTCTTCCGTTTTAGTTGCTTCTATTTTACTAGCATCTTCATCGGCTACAACTTTTTTGAGGTCAGTCTTGTTTTCATCCGAATTGTTTTCCAAATGATTCATCAAAGCACCTAAAGAGACATTTTGAAATTCATTCCAAGCGATGGAATCATTATTTTTCCGATTTTTTTCATCAATATCTTGTAATTTATGGGCGATATTTTCCTCGATTTCTTGACCACAGCGAGGACAAACTAGTTTTCCATTTAATGGCTCAAAGCCACAATGAGGACACGTATTTATCAAATCGATTGCTCCTTCATTAATTCTACCGAGGTTTTCCTCAAGTATTAGCCAAACGCTCTTACCATTATAACAGAACTGTCGTTAGCTAATTGAACATACCTAACAGTAAATCTATCACAATCTCAGGAGTTCGCCAATATTAGGAAGGTTACGATTTCCTTAAATTAAAGAAACAGGCAAAAAATCATTGCCCCATAAGAAAGGCAGAACAAACTCGTTACCCTTTCGAGAATTAAGGCAAAACTGACACATGATTCTCTTTATCAGAAGTCGACTTTGACTTAATCGAATAAGGCTAGTTTATAAAGTCCAACATCGTAATATCAAGTCTACAAAAAACGCTGACCAAGTTGGCCAGCGCTTATCTGTTATTCTAAGAAATCTTTCAATTGTTTTGAACGAGATGGATGGCGTAATTTCCGCAAGGCTTTCGCTTCGATTTGTCGAATCCGTTCTCTGGTAACCCCAAAGACTTTCCCTACTTCTTCTAACGTACGCGTCCGACCGTCGTCTAAACCAAAACGCAAGCGCAAGACGTTTTCTTCACGATCCGTTAAAGTGTCCAAAACATCTTCCAATTGTTCTTTCAACAATTCATATGCCGCGTGATCAGCGGGGCTGGTGGCTTCTTGGTCTTCAATGAAGTCTCCTAAATGAGAATCGTCTTCTTCCCCAATTGGTGTTTCCAATGAAACTGGTTCTTGAGCGATTTTCAAGATTTCCCGAACTTTTTCTGTTGGTAAATCCATTTCCGCACCGATTTCTTCTGGCGTTGGTTCCCGTCCTAAATCTTGTAATAATTGTCGTTGAATTCGAATTAATTTGTTAATGGTTTCCACCATATGCACAGGAATTCGAATGGTTCGAGCTTGGTCGGCAATCGCCCGAGTGATTGCTTGCCGAATCCACCAAGTAGCATAAGTGGAGAATTTGAATCCTTTGCGGTAATCAAATTTTTCCACGGCTTTCATTAGCCCCATATTTCCTTCTTGGATTAAATCCAAGAATTGCATGCCTCGTCCCACATAACGTTTGGCAATACTAACAACCAGACGTAAGTTGGCTTCCGCTAGACGTTGTTTTGCTTCTTGGTCGCCTTCTTCAATCTTCAATGCCAAAGCGACTTCTTCTTCAGCGGTCAATAGTGGTACCCGACCGATTTCTTTTAGATACATCCGCACAGGATCATTGATTTTCACACCGGTTGGGGCAGAAAGATCTTCTTGCTTGGCTTGTTCGGCTTTTTTCTCATTGCTCTTTAAAC
>NZ_JBCOJC010000012.1:0-60814 GCF_040925905.1 Enterococcus sp. 2201sp1_2201st1_C11_2201SCRN_220225 | reverse complement strand
TTTTCTCCAACTGGGTCAGCAAGTTGCGCAAGGTTTCCGTAGCATCAAAGCGTTTCACCACAATAGAAATTTGATTGGTGCGGATTTTTTCATAATCCAGATTTTCATTGACTAAGCGAATCAAACGCTCAGTTTCATTTTTCATAAGACTAAACGCTTTTTCTTTTTGATTTTCAGGAATGGCATTGTACTGCAATCCTTCTAACAAACCGTTGATTGTCGTTAGCGGTGTGCGCATCTCATGGGCCGCATCTGCCATGAACTGTTTGCGCCGTTCTTCTTGACGTTCAATTTCTTCATTGGACTCTTGTAGTGTCACCGTCATCTGGTTAAAGTCTTCTGCCAACTCATCAAATTCATCTTTATGATTCACCGGTAAACGCACCTCGAAATTGCCACTGGCGATTTCCTTAGTCGCTTTTTTCATCCGATTAATGCGCCGCACTTGCAAATTCGCATAAAAGAAACTGATAATCAACGCCACGATACTGGAAATAATAAAGCCGGTGAACATATTGGCATTCAAGGTTTGAACACTTTCTTCCAAATTTACCGCTGGCTGGGTTAAGACCAACACGCCAAAGCGGTCATTTAGTTTTAGCCGCAACATCACATAAGCAGTAGTCTCTGATTTGCCATAAATATTTTGGCTTCGAGTAACCTTTTGCTGAACCCCTTGTTCTAAATTACTCCATTGACTATCGGTGATACTCTTCATCAAGCCGTCATTAATCAGCGCTTGTTGGCTTGCGTCCATGGGGTAGATTACTTCTTTTTGATCGTTAATATAAACAAAGTTAATGTTTTGATGGGTGTAAATGCGTTCGGTCAACCGCAAAGATTGTTCTAACACCACCTCAGGATCATCGCCGGGGGTGTATTCATTGGCATAATTTTGGGCAAATTCCACCACTGAATCCGCATAGCTAAAAAGTTGCTCATAGTTGCTTTCTTCAATGGTATGTCGGGTCATCTGGGTAAAAGAAACCCCCACAATCAAAAGCACCACGGCAATAACTACCCAAAAGGCCATTAATTGCTGGTATAAATAGCGCATTAGGCAACACCAGAATCATCAAACTTGTAGCCTACACCCCAGACAGTTTGAATCACTTGAGGACCTACTTTTTCAATTTTTTGGCGCAATTTCTTGATGTGGGCATCAACGGTCCGTTCATCACCGAAATATTGATAATCCCAAACTAACTCTAAAAGTTGCTCTCTTGAAAAGACTTGGCGCGGTTTTTTAGCCAAAGTAAACAATAAATCGAACTCTTTTGGTGTTAGCCCTTCAATGGGTTGATTATTTAAAAAAGCTTCCCGGGTTTTCGTGTTCATTTTAAAGTGGTCTGTTTTCACATCAAAGCTAGTCGTTTCTTCTTCCACTGGTTTTTCCACTAACTCACTGCGACGGTGTAAGGCTTTGATTCGGGCAATCAAGGTGAGCGGACTAAAAGGTTTGGTTACATAATCATCCGCTCCCATTTCTAGACCGATTACTTGGTCACTTTCTGAATCACGAGCTGTCAGCATAATAATCGGTACCGTATTAGAGACTTTCCGAATCTCTCTTGCCACACTCATGCCATCTAAACCGGGTAAATTTAAATCTAAGGTAATCATATCCCATTTATCAGGCTCCGCTAAAAACGCGTCTAATCCCTCTTGCCCATCGTATTGGAAGGTTGCATCCCAGCCTTCATTCAAAAAGAACATTTGCATCATTTCCGACACAGATTCATTGTCTTCAATCATTAAAATATTCATCTTCTCACATCCATTCTTCGTTCTAGAATAGCTTCTCTGCCAAAGGGTAGTCAGCCTCATTTTTAGTATACTCGAAAAGCTGATTTGAGGCTATTATCTTCACAAAAGCTTCTCACAAGGTTTCCTATTTTTTCTTTTTTTTGATATGATGAGAAAGACCGAGCTAGAATTTCTTCTTAAAATGGAAAGTATTCTAGTTCCAAATGAAAAATTGAGGTGTTTCTATTGAATTATCAAGCCATTGCTTTCTTTGATTTAGATGGTACTCT
The DNA here is from genome assembly GCF_040925905.1 of Enterococcus sp. 2201sp1_2201st1_C11_2201SCRN_220225. Lineage (NCBI taxonomy): Bacteria > Bacillati > Bacillota > Bacilli > Lactobacillales > Enterococcaceae > Enterococcus > Enterococcus sp. 2201sp1_2201st1_C11_2201SCRN_220225. The sequence goes on along the minus strand of NZ_JBCOJC010000012.1, from coordinate 58,778 downwards.
TTTAAACGAGCACTCCCAAATCACTCCAGAAGTTAGCCAAGCCATGCTACAACTAAAGGAAAATAACGTCTTGCCCGTCATTGCCACAGGACGAACCGAAATTGAAATCTTAGCTATTCGCCAAGCTGCCCATATTGATTCCAATATCGTCATGAACGGTGCTTTCATTCGAGCAGATGGCAATGAAGTGTATTCGGATTTAATTGATGAAGCGCTAATTGAACGGATGTATCACAGCATTTTAGACAAAGGCGATCAACTTTCCTACTATAATGAAGGAAATATTTGGTGTACCGGTCATTCTCGGGCTTTAGTAGGAGCTTATAACTCCATCCATTCTAAGGTACCGCCCATTGAACCGGAAGCCTTTCGCCATAATCCCATTAATATGTTATTAGTCCTAGGAACAGAGTATCGGGACTATTACGAAGAAACTTTCCCTGAATTTGATTTTTATCGCAACACCCCCTACTCCATGGATACCGTAAAAAAGGGGACGAATAAAGGCCAAGGAATCAAAATATTAAAAGAAAAATTGAATTTGCCAAACATTCCTACTTTTGGTTTTGGGGACGGCCCTAATGATTTGGCCCTGCTTTCTGCTTGTGATACTAAAATCGCTATGGGCAATGCTGGAGAAGAATTGAAATCACTAGCCGATTTTGTCACTAAGAACAACACGGATGGCGGCATTGTTCATGCCTTGAAACATTTTGATTTGATTTAAGTGACAGTTACTTCTAGATTCCTAAAAAAGTACTAAGCTCACCACTTTTCGACTTAGGGAAAACTTTCCCTAAGTCTTTTTTTATGATATACTCATTTCACGGAATTGTCCCTTTTTTAGGGGGCTGTTACGGATTCGACAGGCATTGTCGAGCTTGAGACGCGCTTCGCAGGTTACGTCTGCGTTAAAACGTTACAGTTAAATATAACTGCTAAAAACGAAAACACTTACGCTTTAGCTGCCTAAAAACAGTTTGGCGTGATCCTCCCGGCATCGTCCATGTGCTCGGGTCAGGGTCTCAAATTTAGTGGAATACGCTGATTCTTTCCGTCTGTAAGAATTAGAAGAGCTCATCAGACTAGCGACAACAGTAGCCTGTCACTCGGCGATTGTTTTAGCGAAACCTCCAAATAGAACTGACTATGAGCGTAGAATCTTGAGTAGCGAGATGTTTGGACGCGGGTTCGACTCCCGCCAGCTCCATTAGTACTACAGTTTTGAAGAAGTCCTTAAGTGCTGTTACATCAGCATTTAGGGGCTTTTTGTTTTGCATATATTAAAGGACTAAGAGTCGTACTTGGCCGTTTTTAACATCAGATTAACATGAAGAGGTGAAATAGCTTATGACACAAGAGTTATACAGTATCACTAACTGTAAAGCACAGAGGGATGAAGGAATTATCAGTACATCAACAAAGACCAGTACATTATCTATTGCCAGAGCTTTAGACGTTATTTTACAACAGTTAGAGTTGGCTGGTAGACGTGAAAGAACGTTGCATGAATATAGGAAATGGACAGAAAACTATTGTGCCATTACGGGGCACGTATATCTTTGTGAAGTGTCTGTAGAAAGTATCTATGACTGGTTAAACAGTATGCAAACTCTGAGCAATTCCACAAAGAATATCCGTCTAAAAAGTTTCAAGGCAATATTAAGCAGATGTTATGACAATGGCTGGCTGACAATAAAGTTCTGGAAAGCTATCACTATTAAAGTTGATAAAACTGTTAAACCAGCCGCAACAGATAAAGACGTCTCTACCCTACTATCTTTGTTGAATCTTTCTAATTGGTTTGAACTGAGAGATGCAACGGCAATTTTGTTGATGTATCGGACAGGTATTAGATTATCAACTTTGAGTAAGTTGCAGGAACAGCATATTGACCTTGTGAATGGCTACCTGAACTTGCCAGGATCAATCATGAAAAACCATGACTACTTAAAACTACCATTGGATAATCAACTGATAAATCTTTTAAAGACTCTGACAGAACACAACTCCAATATCAGACGCCACAGAAAAACAAGAAATAGCTTTGTTTTCATCACATCAAATGGCACACCAGTCCAAACTAGTTTTAACAATAACGTTATCCAAAAAAGGCTTGGCATTTACAAAGAAATGTTGAACTTAGAAAACATACATCCCCACGCATTAAGAAGAGGCTATGCTACAAATCTAATGAAAAAGAATGCACCAGTTCCTTTGATAAGTAAAGCATTAGGACATTCTAGCATTGATACAACAACACAATATCTTTATCTTAGCAAAGAACAAGTAGCTGAAGATTTAAAGAAATACCTTTAACCCAGAAGTCAAACTATAAAATGGCCAGAGTCTATGTAAGGAATTGCATGGAAGATTCTGGCTTTATTTTTATTATCCTATCCCCTACATCTTATTAAACAAGAACCGCTCATCTCATCTCTATAATATTAATTAATCTACCCTAACAGTTCCCTTACCCGCCTAGTGCACAGTGATAAAGAAATAATGTGTTTTATTGTAATCAAAAAAAATCCTACAAAGTGTCCACTTTTCAGTTTATTTTGCAGATATATCTGTGTACGGGGTGATTTTTTGTCCACTTTTTTCATTACTTGCTGAATAAGGAAGTATGGGGAATTTGACTTCCCTCCCCAATAAATTGAAAGGAGAATAGATTATGAAAAATAATTATAATGGAGGTAGTAAGAATACACACTTTGCAAGAGTCTGACCAGTTTCAGCAACTAATTAATGTACTAGGCGGTGACCTAAATGTAGGTACACGCCATTACACAAAACTTGTCAAAGAAGAACAATACTCTATAGTTGAAGATGATTGCCTGGAACAAGGAAAACCAATTATCAAAATTGTAGAATGTATGAAAACTTTTTCCACAGGTATCCAAGAACCCATTAAAGATATTGCATTAATACAAAACGCTAAAGACGTTTATTTCACACCAAACATATTTCAAGTTGCTAAAAAGCGGAATAGTGAAAATGTAATAGCACTGACATCACTATGGGCAGACATTGACCTCTGTACAAAACAAGAGTGCATGATTGCTTTGGATAATAGTGGATTGCCAGAACCTACTGCAATAATTGACAGTGGCGGTGGCTTTCATCTGTATTGGATATTGGGTTTTAAATTACCTAAGTCTAGTTATATTGACAGTTGGCGAGAAGTAATGACTGTAATCACAGAAAAAATCAATGATGCTTTACCCTCTGGAAGTGAGGCACATGCTGATTCAAAAGTAATAGACTGTGCAAGACTTTTACGCATCCCCTCCTCATTCAACTGCAAAAGAGGACGTTTTTCTTCTTTTGTTAAATTCAATCCAGAGCTAACTTATAATTTTCTTGATGATTTCTATTATAGATTTGTAAGAAAGCGCCAATTCTCTAAAGACAACATAGTCAATATAGTCAATATAGCAGATTATTCTGGACGACACTTAGTTAAAAGGGTTGACCTTGAGGAGTTTAAACATGAGATAGCAAAAGAATTAAAGCAAAAGAAGAGTATAGATGGTCAAAAACACAACTACTATAATCAATATATGCGCGAGGATATTGTAATACTTACCAATTTACGTGGTGGCAATATGGATGGCTGTAGACATTATACTTTACTTAGTTTAAAGTTGTTGGGTGAAACTGATAGCCAATTAAACTTTGTCAACTCATTATTTACTAGTCCACTAAGTGAAAGAGAACTATCAGCAATACAAAATAGTGAATATGAAAATAAGCCACGGCGTAAAACAGTATATGACTGGTTGAAAGTAACCATAGAAGAGGAACAAAGACTAAAGGTTCTGACGCGTGAAACCACCGCTAAAATAAAAAAAGAGTGTACACATAGATTGGAAAGACTCGCTGGGAGAGTGGAAAAATGTGAAGTGAATGTAAGAAGATTATACTGTGGGTTCTATGGCAATCAAACGCCCCTAAAGCAAGTAGAAGCCGCTAACGTTATTGGAATTGGAACTAGTACATTAAGACGCCATAGAACAAACATAAAGGATAGTGATTTCATGACAGAAAAAACAAAACTCATTTCAACACTATTGGATATTGCTAATGATTTAGTGGATACTATTTGCTTATTGATTGAAGATTCTAGTATTACTTGCAGATTATCAGAATTACAACAAAAGGCCCTAGAACTTCAAGAGAGAACAGAGTTCTTGAAAGAGCTTGTATATGATAATGCTGAATACTCAGATTGCCAAATTAAAACAGAAATATTGGAACAAAAATGTATTTCCATTGTAACCATGACAACAAAGGCTGCATAATAAAAGATTACCTTCCCATTTATCTCTTCAATCTTTTAAGACCTCTATTAATAATACTATAGAGATAGAGTGAGCGTTTTTCTTCAATGTAAATAAAGTGACAGTAAAGGAAATTGTAAACAGTGTACCGTGAACAATAAGACTAACAAAAAATAAGGTGGGTACCGTTATATCAACTGTTTTTACGGGATAGCAGCTATCCTTATAGCAATGATATGACGGTATTTCTTTACATAACAATTACAGTATAATTTGTTGCAAACACCCAAAAGCAGTTGATAATGTATGTAGGTAAATTAAAAAGCAGTACTCAATCAAGAGTACCACTTACCTGTTGCTCCTCTTTGTATTGCTTTTTAATTCTAAAAAGGGTAGCTCTTGAAATACCAGTCTTTCTTTCTACCTCCCGCATGGAAAAACTATTCATCAACTCTATTGCATGTAGATACTTAGCATTTAATTTACGCTTTGGGCGTCCCTCTGTAAAATTCTTATTATTAGCTTTTGCAAAGGCTTTTCCCTCAGCAGTTCTGGAAACAATAAGATCCCGCTCAAATTCAGCAAAACTCCCCAACATGTTTAACATCAGAGTTTGCATACTATCCTTCTTGTTAGGCTCAAATATCAAGTTATTATCAAGAAATGACACTGTTGTCCCCTTTTCCAAAAATGTTTGTACTAGCTCACGCAAATCAGTGATACTTCTGGCTAGGCGGTCAATCTTTGTTACGAGTACGGCATCCCCACTTTTTACAATTTCAAGCAAAGCAGCTAGTTCTACACGTCCGTCTTTCTTTGTACCTGTGTACTTCTCACTATAAATCACAGAAGCCCCAGCCAGAGTTAGACGTTCCTTTTGTGTAGCTAGTTCTTGACTACTAGTTGATACTCTACTATATCCATATACTGTCATATCTACCCAACCTTTCTGACACTAAGAATTTGATACCAATTTAACCTTATTATATCAACAACACTCAACAGTATCAATAACTTAAGAGTAACTGATACCAACTGACATAAATAATTTCTGGTCTGCATTTCAACTGTGACTTTAAGTAGTCTGAAAATTATCAGACACCCCCATATAGGGGGGCACGTATATATTATTCTCCTACCCTGACCAACTTTTAAAATACGCATCAATTTTTGAAAAGTCAGAGTCTTTTCTGTTATGAAATGAGATAGACGTGGACAACATTAATTAGTTGAACTATACTATGAGTGTAACAAAATATACTGGTGTTAAAGTAGTACGCTTCCTTTATTAACTGCAAATTACTTTTGTAAAGCATTGTAGGGATACTTCAATAACTGTAATTAATAGCTTGACGCGGGTTCGACTCCCGCCAGCTCCATTTATCCCTTCATTGGGTAATTACAGAACAAAAAAAGCGTTGATTTCTTAGGATTTCAACGCTTTTTTTGTATGTCTAATGTCTAGTTTTACAGTTATTCAACATTCACATGCTCATGCAGGGCATCTTCATTTGAAGTCTGATCCCGTTCAGCCAGTTTTAGCGTTAACGCATCTAGGGTAATATGAACCGTCTGATCAAAGAGACTTGATAACAATTGAACTGATTTTATTCCGGCTCCCGTTTTGGTTGCTCCAGGTACAACGATTACTTTATCAGCTAATTTAGCCAACGGAGATTCTCGATCACTGGTTAAAACAACAATGTCTAAACCTAACTTTTTCGCTACTTCGGTATCAGCAAGGATTCCTTTCGTTGTTCCCGAACCAGAAATAGCTACCCACGTATCCCCTTTTTGAATGGACGGTGTGATGGTTTCTCCCATCACGTAGTCTGTATAACCAATATGCATCAGACGCATAGCAAAACCTTTGGCCTGAAATCCGCTACGACCTGCTCCGATAACAAAGATTCGTTTGTCTTTTTGGAATAATGGCAAGGCTTGCTCTAATTCTTTTTCGTCAATAAGTTCCATGACTTGGTTGATTTCTTGCATAATCGTTTCGATTGTTTTCATTTGTGAACAGCTCCCGTAAATTCATTGACTGCAGCTAAAGGATCTTGTGCTTTAGTAATCTTTGATCCCACGATAATCACTTCGATAATTCCTTGTTCAGCTAGTAATTGTGCTTGCTTTAGGTCAATGCCACCCGCAATTGCTAACCGTTTGATTTCAGGAAATTTCTCATGGAATTCAGCGACGCTTGCTACAGCATCAAAGTGATCTTTCCGATCGATTGAATGATGTAAGGCATAGATTGCTTCAGGAAAATCCTTGATTTGTTGAATTTTCTCATCTGAAACTTCTAATAAGTCAATCATCATCGTTTTATTGAATTTTTGTGCCACCTCATAACAAGCTTGTAGCGTGTCCAACGAGGCAGCTCCCATAACGGTAACGAGATCACCACCATAAGAAAAGGCTTGATTAAACTCATAGGCGCCTTCATCAATTGTTTTGCTGTCGACTAATAATTCAGTTTGGGCAAGGGCCGCTCTTAGTTGCTCGATTGCCAAATTTCCATAGTCTTTTACCAGTGAGGTGCCCATCTCTAGAATATCCGTTTTACCATCCAATTGCTTGGCTAAAGCCACCGCTTCTTCCAAGGGGACACGGTCAATCGCTGTTTGTAGTCTCATATTTACACTTCCTGTTTTTGTAAAAATTTTGCTAACTCTTCTTGCGTTGGATAGCCATCATTGTCGCCAGGCGATTGAACGGCCATCGCCCCAATGGCATTTGCTCGAATAACTGCTTCTTTTAATGATTTTTCTTCAATCAAAGCCGTGATTAATCCTACTGCAAAACCATCTCCAGCACCAACAGTATCTACCACTTTAGCAACCGTAAAGCCGGGAACAGTGAAACTTGTCCCATTCTTTTGTTTGACGTAAGCACCTGCTGTACCTAATTTTACGATAACCGTCTGAGTTGCTTCCCCATTGTTTAAATAGAAATCTGCAATCGCTTCCGGTTCACGACTCCCCATTAGAATTTCACCCTCATTGATTCCTGGTAGTACAATCTCAGCATGGGAAGCGAGGCCATTAATCGTTGCTACCATTTCAGCTTGGCTTGCCCAAAGCTGCGGACGCAAATTAGGATCAAAAGTGGTCCGAACTTTATTTTTTTCTAACAAACTAATCAAATAGCGGAAAGCTTTTTGCGCTTCAGGTGAAATTGCGGGAAAAATCCCCGACAAATGGGCCATTTTCACTTCAGAAAAATCAATTTTATCTAACACAGACTGATCAAAGTGGGCTGCTGCAGATCCTTTACGGAAATAAAAGATGCTTGGATCTCCTTCACTTACGCGGTCTTTTAATTGAAAAGCAGTCCAAAAATCAGCACTTTCTGAAATGTAGTCCGTCCCAATTTGATTTTCGTGTAATTGGTCAATAATAAATTCTCCAAAAGGATCTTTACCAACTTGAGTAATGTATTCGCTGCTATGTCCCAGCCGGGAAACTCCCACTGCCACATTGACTTCCGCTCCAGCTAAAAATTTTTGAAAATGCCGGGCATCCTTTAAAGATTTGTCCACTTCTTCTGATCCAAATAAAGCAATCGGTTCTCCAATAGTTAAAAATTCACTCATGTTCATTTCCTCTTTTCTTTTATTTTTAAAGCAAAATGTATGCGGCAAACAAATTAAAGACGGTGGCAACCCACGCCCATGGCACCCCTGTAATTAAGAATGTCTTAGTATCTAGTCGAGCATATTGGACCGACCATAGATTCCATGATTGCGTAATACATGCTGATACTCCCATCATTGAAGGAACGACTAGTAATCCATATAAGAAATATTGATCAAACATCCCTGTTCCAACTAAGATGGCAGCTGTTGCGGCACCTGCTCCATAGAGCATCAAAGGGCCACGGAAGAAGGACAGAGGTGCGATAATTGCAACGATAATAATTAATACTAGTTTACTGCTAGGGATGATTGCTTGGAAAACCTCAGTGAAACCTGACATTGCATGTACAGCTGCCGCTTGGAACATGGTTAAGACAAACAACATGATCAATAATCCAGAAATATCGCTAATCGCATGTTTCACCGTTTCATTCATCAAAGTAACAAACTTGCTGTAACCTTTCATATTTCCTGTCGCAGCAAAGGCGATAATCGTTGAAATCAACAGCGCTGGAACGGCATCCCATTTTGCAAAAATACTCAATGCAACGGGTAATACTGGCAAAAGATAAGTCCAAATCGGTACTTCAACTATTTCGGCTTCAGTATTGCTTTCAACAATTTCTGGTTTTCCATTACGAATTTTTTTTGCATTAAAGAGAATAAAAACAATTAAAACAACCATTTGAATTCCCATGGCAACAAAGCCAAAACGTTGATAATGTGCTCCCCACTCTACTTTTGGGAAAAAGACTTGAAATTGGACGAACAAAACATTATTGACATACATCGCAGCACCAATAGCCATCGTAAAAATTGTTACAGCGATATTTTTGGGTACCCCAATTGAAAACATGATTGGGAAAAGAATTACCCCCACCGCAATCGCTGAGCCAACACCATAAGAACTGGTAAAAATTAAAGCGATTACTAGAGCGATTAAAATAGTAGCTAATACTGGACTTTTCTTTCCGACTTTTTCCGTACGACGACTAATACTACCGGCTATTCCGGTATCTACCAAAACTCGGCCAAACCAAGATCCAAAAATAATGTAGGCGGCAGTTTTTCCGTAATTCAAGACAGGATCTGTGAATATTTCCTTGATTGCAATATTAAAGGGCACCATTCCGATAATCGTCCATAATAATGCCATTACGAAAAAACCAACAGTTAAGTTCCCGCCTTTCATTGCATATAATACAAAGACAATAAAGGTTAAAGCTAATAATATTCCGGTAATTGCGCTTCCCATAAGTGCTCACCTCCTAGTAATTGTTTAGTTCGCTTAAGATACGTTGATATTTCGAGATTGGTTTTCCGTGATCTTCTACAAAGAAATCATTTTCCAAATGATTAAATTTTTGAATTAAATAGTAACCGGCAAGATAAGCAGCCAATGCTTTTTTCGCTGCTGCTTCCATATCTTCTGAAATCCCTGCAGTCGGCTGAGTCATTTCCATAAAGTGATAAGCAAATTTTTCTGGATCGATTTTAGTTTGTTGATCTGTCATTAGAATTCCTCCTCCAATAATTTTTTTGCTTCAATAATTTCGGCGTTTAAAGTGGTTGGATATTCGATTGCCACAGGAACCTCTTGAGGTAGCATTTGCAACGCTTTACGCCAATCGATTTCACCGTGATCCAAACTAGTAGCTTGCGGTTTTTGCTTTTCGTAACGAACGTCTTTCACATGAATATAACGAACATATTCCTTCAATCGTTTGGCCGCTTCAATTTCATCTTCGCCGACAAACCGCCAATTTCCCAGATCATAAACATAGCCTAAATCTAGATCTGTCTTATTAATCGCTTTCATAAATGTCGTAATTGCTTTGATTGTGCCCGATGTTTGAGTCTGATCATTTTCGATTGAAATCCCAATCCCATAATCAAGCAGTGCACTCAACTCGTCCTCATGAAGATCACCGTTAAAATCACCAATGTTCCACTTAACATGGGTAACGCCCATTTTTTTTGCTTCATCCAAATATTGGGACAGGTTAGGATTAATTTGTCCGTCAACATACACTTCATCCGGAACACTGTAGAATAAGGATAAATGTAAGCGTTCGGCTTCTTTTTGAATAACGGGTATTTCTTCTTGAATGTTTCTAAAATACTCTCTTCTGATTTCAACTTGGCTAAAACCCAAGTCAACTATGTCTGGTAATAATTCACTTTGCAATTCGCCATTTGCCACTCTGTCAGCAAAAACTAAGAAGTTCAGCACTAATTTTGTATTCATGGTAATTCCGCATCCTCTCTGTTAGTTAACCGGTTTCTATATCCGTATAGTAAACCGGTTTCCAAAGTTTGTCAACGCTTTCAGTTTTAAAAAACATCGAAGGTTCAACAAAAAAAGTAGGAATGTTTGGAAATCGGTTTCCAAACATTCCTATTTTTCAAAAAAAAATAAAAAAATAACATTTTTTAGATTGAGTTTCGCCATTGAATAGTCGAGGGTACAATAATTTCTTGTCTTGCTTGCGGTTCTTTTAGTAATTCCAGTAAATGCTCGGCCGCAATTTCTCCAATTTTTTTCGAAGGCTGCTCGATACTAGTGATTCCCGGACCGACTAATGCCGTCAAATTCCAATCGTCAAAGCCGGTAATCCCCAGTTCTGCTGGAACATTGATTTCTTCTTCAATTAGCCAAGCTAACGTTTCCATTAATACACGACCGTTAGCTGCAAAGAGCAAACTTTTCTTTGAGTTAGTTAATAAAGGCTTCAGTAATTCAGCTAATTGAGTTTTTGCTGTCAACTCAACCAATTGACATTCTTTTCCCGCTTTTACTGTCGTTTTTTTAACAGTTTGATACCGCAGCTCTCGAGTGTTGGCCTCTTTAATCGGCTCGCTTACAACCACAACATTTTCATATCCTTTCGCTAGGGCTCTTTCAATCAGCTCTTGCGTGGCAGCGATATTATTGGTCATAACTGAAGACCATTTTTCAGGCTCTGTTTGCCGATCGACTAATAGCAATGGGGTATGTCGTTCCGTAATAAAGGTATAATTTTCTGATTGACGAGAAGATGGCTGAAGAATAATGCCTTCCACATTTTGATCCAATAGTTTTTCTAGCAATTCGGTTTCTTGGGCTACCGAATTAGCCGCATCTACTATGATCATTTGATAGCCTTGCTCTTCCAAAATTGAGCCGATTCCTTTTAAAAGCAAGGAAGAGTATAAATTGGAAATATCAGCTACAACTACGCCAATCAAATAACTATGCTTTGATTTTAAGGCCTGTGCTTGTCTGCTAGGACGATAATTCAAACGCTGAATTACTTCTGCAATTCTGTTTTTGGTTTCTATTGACATATTGCCGTAATTATTATTCAAAAATCGTGAAATCGTGGTTTTGGAAACGCCAGCTTCTTCCGCAACTTCTTTGATGGTTATCTTTTTCATCTTATCTTCTCCAACTATCTTTTTTATCATTGTAGCGAATTTCGGAGTGAATGCAAACCCTCGATACCCTTAAGCTTTAGTCATTAACCTCTGAAAGTTTTCTTTTAAAATAATAAATAGAGGAATCCTTTTTAATCAAAGGCTTCCCTCTATTCATTTATCAAACTTTCTATCTTGGATTTTTTAAAATAAGCCTTCAACAAAGTGGAAATTTTTTCCTTATCAGTTTGTCACAATGATATCTTTGGCCTCAATATCTGCTCCAAAAAACGGTGCCAAGGTTTCCTCATAGGCTCGTTCAAAGAAACCTTCTTTAGAAAGTGTGGAAAGCTCTTGATTAACCCAATCCAGCAGCTCTTGATTGCCTTTTTTCACTGCTGGATTAATGGTAGAGACCTCCCCAATCTCTTTAATGCCCACTTCAAAATCAGGATTTTCCTTCACCCAAGCGTAGAGATAAGAATTGTCATCTGCCAAAGCCACAGCCCGGCCGTCGGTTAATGCTTGAAATTACTGAGGTTTTGACTCATATTTTTCCGGCTTCACTTTTGGATGTGCTTTCGTAAAATAGGTTTCAGCCGTCGTTCCTTTGGTCACAATCAATTGTTTTCCTAGTGTTACCTATAAAGCTTGTCAGTAGAGAGGCGCGGTCTCTTTGATGATTGCAAAATCCATCCTCACTCCTCCTTTAGTGCTTGATTTAAATCAGCCACCAAATCATTCACTCCTTCAATTCCTACTGATAGTCGAAGTAGATCCGCTGTCAAGCCATAGCTTTCTCGTAATTCTTGAGGAATATCTGCATGGGTCTGGGTAGTTGGATACGTAATCAGCGTCTCTACTCCCCCTAAACTTTCTGCAAAAGAAATGAGTTGTAGTCGCTGCAGTAGTTTTGGCACTTGAGTTTTCTCTTGCAAGCGGAAGCTAATCATCGCCCCAACTCCTGGATAGAGCACTTCCTTAACCGCTGGATGGTTTTGTAAAAAGTCCACCAATTTCTTGGCATTTTCTTCTTGTTTTTCAAAGCGAATGGGAAACGTCTTAAGACTACGAATAAACAACCAGCTGTCAAAACTCCCCAGACAAGGTCCTGTTGTATTGGCTAGAAAAGCTAAACGCTGATAAACAGCTGGGTCTTTGGCTACCACTACACCGGCTAAAAGATCATTGTGCCCACTTAAAAATTTCGTACCAGAATGAATGACGATATCTGCTCCGGCTAACAGAGGCTGTTGGCGCAATGGCGTCAAAAATGTATTATCTACTAGTAATAAGGCATCGTTTGCCTGGGTAAGTTTTGCTACAGAACTGATATCTGTCACATTCATTAAAGGATTAGTCGGCGTTTCAAGAAAGACTGCTGACACTTCAGCGCTCAACTGCTTTTTTAAATCTGTTAAATCAGTGAAATAAGTAAAAAAAGCGACTCCTTGTGTTTCTAACTCTTGAAAGAAGCGATAACTCCCCCCATAAAGATCACGGGAAACCAAGAAATGACTCCCCACAGGAAACAAGGCAAAAGCTAATTGAATGGCGCTCATGCCAGAACTAGTTGCCACGGCTCCAGCCCCGCCTTCTAATTGGGCCAGCCCTTCTTCCAAAATACTGCGAGTGGGATTTTTCGTACGGGTATAATCAAAGCCTGTGCTTTCGCCAAAATTCGGATGAGCATAGGTCGTAGAGAGGTAAATCGGGGCGCTAATCGCTCCAGTCTGTTGATCTGTCCGGTTCCCTAATTGGGCTAAAATAGTGGCGATTTCTTTTTTCATATTAAATTCCTGCTTTCTATAGTTTTTGAATAGCTTCAACTAAACGATCGGCAACTTGAATAATTCGTTCAGGAGTGGTAGCTAGATTAATACGGATATACTGCTCGCTCTCTGGGGCAAACCAAGAACCGTAATCCACTGCCAGCCCTACTGACTCCATGAAATGAGGAAGATCTGCAATCTGATAGTTACCAAGATTCACCCATAATAAGTAAGTGCCTTGAAGTTCTGCAACTTCTGCTAAAGGTAACTCTTCTTTGAAACGTTCTTTCTAAATAATTCGCGTTATCCCAGATGACTTGCTTGAGCGCGGCAAACCATTCATCCCCACTGCGGTAAGCAACCATAGCTGCCAATTGTCCTAAACTGGAGTATTCGGTGGCTCGTTGCTGTTGAGACCATTGGGCAAAGGTTGCCCGCCTTTTTTCAGATGGAATCCAAATATGGGCATTCAGCAATGTAGCCATGTTGAACGTCTTAGAGGGAGCATTGCAAACAATCAAATTCTCTAGATTTTCTGCTACACTCAGGGCTGACACAAACTGTTTTCCTGGAGCAATGAAATCACTGTGGATTTCATCACTGACCACCAATACATCCTGTTGCTGACAAATTGTTAATACTGCTGCCAATTCTTCCTCCGTCCAGACCCGTCCCACCGGATTATGAGGAGAACAAAGAATAAACAATTTTACTTTCTTCTCAATAATCTGTGCTTTGAAATTTGCCAGATCCATTTGATAGCCACCAGCCGTCTTTTGAAGTGGTGATACAACTAAATTGCGTTTTTTATTGTTGATTCCCTCATAAAAGGGATAATAAACCGGTGACTGCACTAGCACGCTGTCCCCCGGGTTAGTAAAGCATTCGATAAGATCATAGAGCGCTTGGACGACGCCAGTGGAAAAAAACAGCCACTCTGCTTGAAACTGCGTGCCAAAGTGACGGTTTTGCCAACCTTGGTAAGAAGCCACATAATCAGCAGGTACTAAACTATAGCCAAAAATTCCGGCCTGCACTCGTTTTGTCAGTGCCTCTTGAACAGACTCCGGTACCGCAAAATCCATATCGGCCACCCATACCGGTAATAATCCCGCTTTTCCATAGCGTTCTTTGGCACCATCCCACTTGAGGCTATCAGTCCCCCAGCGCTCTCGACTGTATGTTTCAATAAACACTTGCTTTTCCATCCTACGTCCTCCTTTTCATCACTCCACAATAGCGATTACTGATTTTTGAACCACTTATTAGCAACTCAAATCAAATACACAAAAACGCCCTCTTGCCAGTCTTCGATCAAAGACTGACAAGAGGGCGTAAATACGCGGTACCACCTCTGTTTGAGATTTAGCATCTCCTCTGCCCGACGTCGCACTTGCGAGATCGGCGGTCCTTTTAACGGTGGACACTCCGCTTTTGATTACCTATCACCAAAAGCTCCTCATTGGCCATTTTCAATTCTTCTCACCTTAACGCTTCCCACCACCCAGCGTCTCTCTGAAAGGGATCCAAATCTACTTTCCAATTCAACGGAAAAATCTTTTATTGTTTATCATCATACTCATCACCAAGAGTGGTGTCAAGAACTTTCTGAAAAATCTCAAATTTATTTCTGATTCCTAGAAAGAGAAGGGATGAAGAAGCATAAGCTAGGAATGATGATACAAAGAACGGCTTGCACCATTGGCATTACACAAAAACGCCTCAGACTTTTCAAAAAAGTTTGAGACGTTTTAGCTTTAAAATTGAATTGTTTTTTTCTGATTCACTTCACTATCTGGTTTCCTGTTTTTCCAAATAGTTGCAAGGCTTAATTAGCTAAAGAAACAAGAAACTAAAGCTTTACCATAAATTTCTTCGTAGCGAACTACAACTTTACCACAACGCTCTTGGATTTCATCATGATCAATATAATCATAACGTTCCACATTAACAATCACACAGCGTTCGAGTTTTTTAATCACTTCTCCGGTGATACGGTTTTGCAATCCCACGGGATGACATTCATATGCTTGACCTAGTTGAATTGTTTCTTGATTCATACCTTCACCTCGTTTTAATCATTTTGTAATCTTATAATAGCATTTCATAATGATAAACGTCAAGGGATATTCTCATTTATTTATTATTGTTTTTTAACAATAAAGATAACTTCTGTTTCTTTTCGACTGAAATTACGTGTATTATGCTAGTAAATATTTTCAGTAGCGACAAAATATAGGAACAATGTGAAGAGACCTTTCTGTTGAAAGACAACTTATTTACCTTACAACGGCGTAACAAGAAAGTTTAACGAACTCGTTTAGCTCCCAATAATTAAGGCAAAATCGGCACCTATAATTTTTATAAAGATTCGGTTTTGACTTAATTCCGAAGAGAGCTCATTCGTAAAACTGAATCTACAAAAAAATCGTGAGCGGAAAGTTCCGCACCACGATTTTTAGTGTTTGTAAGTATTTAATAAAATTTCCACATATTTTTCTAAGAATTCTTGATCAATCTCGTCATACATTTCTACCACACCGGCATCAATATCTAAAACGCCAATTAACTGGTCATCCTTCACCATGGGTACTACAATTTCTGACATGGCTGCTCCATCACAAGAAATATAGTTGGCGTGTTCTTTCACATTGGGCACGATCATAGTTTCTTCTTTAGCGGCACTCTCACCACAAACGCCTTTGCCCAATTTTATCCGCGTACAAGAGACCTTTCCTTGAAATGGTCCAAGGATTAGCTCGTTACCATCGAATAAATAATAACCAGCAAAGACCGTTTCTTTCAACGTTTGATTTAATAAAGCCGAAGAGTTAGCCAAATTTGCTAACCAGTTGTCTTCTGCTTCTAACAATCCGGTTTGTTGCAATAATAACAGCTCATAGGCTTCTTTTTTTTGCTTTTGATTCCAGCTCATGAAAGACCTCCTAATTTTGAATGGTTTTATACTAGCACGCTGAAGGTGTTCCTGCAACTGAGAAATGTAAATCTCACTGCAAAAGCTCTCCCATTAAAAAATGAGTATTCTTTTCTGTTTAAAAATCTAAAAAAGTTAAGCATAAAAACTACACAAAAAGCACTTGCTTCATTCTACGAAAAACTACAACTCCCCTAGAAAGCTTTACACTTAAGAAAGGCAACACGAATTCGTGAAGTCAAATATAGCTAGACTTGAGAGTATAAAAAAGCAGACCAGAGTTGGCCTGCCGTTAAGGATGATTTATTGGCTTTTAATGACAAACGACTCCTCGTATTACAACTACTACTTCTCTTTTTCAACCATCTTCTGGATTCTTTCTTCAAGTAGCTCAGCTCGTTTTTGGTAGCTCGCATACAATGCGGTAAAACGATTATCATGTTTTTTATCCCAAGGTTTAGGCTTTCCACAAAAATGAAGAATCGAGGTATTGTCCATCACCCAATGAATATCTTTCTTATTTAGACTGCGAGCCAAATATTTCGTGTACATTCGTGCATCGTAATTCCATTTTTCTTCGGGAATTGTTATTGCGTATTTGCCGTAAAGATAGTTTAAAATATCTTGATCTGGTAATAACAAATAATGATTATATTTTTGAATTACTTGACTGATATCCGTCCATTTTACTTTTTCTCTAGCTTGTTCTAAGTTCAGTAGCATGATGCCAGAATTGTAATAAGCATGGTCTAAATCCAAGCGAACTTTGTTTAAAGGAGTAGCGACATCAAGAAGACCGATATGGGTGGCAGCCGCTATTAAATAATTCTCTATATCAAGATTCCACAACTCCTCTAATGAATTGATTACTAAAATATCTGGATCCAAATATAAAACTTTCGTGATTTCCTCAGGCAAGATTTCTCCAGCCAAAAGACGAAAATACATTTCTTTTGGATATCTCGCCACAGTAGGGGCACTCTCCCAGTTACTGCCATCAACTTTCACTACTTGAAATTCAAAAGCCAAATCTTCAGCAAAAACACGTAAAGAAGCTAAACTTTCCGAAGAAATTCGTTCATGCACTAGCCAAATGCGAAAAGATTGATAGGGATTGTTTTCATAAATCGAAAGCAATGCCACTTTAAGTGGTCGTATATAGCCTTCATCTAAGGTAAAAAGTAATTCGATTTTAGGTTTCATTTTATGTCACCTTACTATTTCTTATGAATTTTTCTACTTATTCTTCACAAAGTTTAGCTTGTCCATTCAATCAATCTTAAACATAATTTCGAAAAGATATCCTCTACAATAGCCTAAATTCTCACAGCTAAGCACTAAAATTTCACTTTGCTAATTTTTCCACTTCTGTGACCGTTACAGTTGCGGGAAAAGTTGTTGCCGCCGGTCCTTCACTATAAAATTTTATTTTTTCGCCGACTTTTAAATTTCTTGTTTGGTCCCAAGTAAAAGACAAATCTCCTACTTCTTGATTACCATTTTCTTTTTTGTAATCATCGGTTAAAATCGTAACCGTATTTTCTCTAATTTCTGTAATTGTACCTGTAGACTCACTGGAATTTCTCCTAGTACATGCGCTTATTAACAATAATAACAAAATTAAAAAGAGCTGATTTCTGGCTTTTCTCATTATAAATCCTCATATAGACAGTTTATTTTAGTTTATCGAGAGAAAATTAAAAAGTCAAAGTATTTTCTTGTGCATTAGAAATTTTTCGAAAAAATATACCAACTTTATAACCTCAAAAGGTCAAAATATGATCAAAAACAAAAAAACAGACCCCATTCTAAAATGGAATCTGCTAAACGTTGATATATCAGCGTTTTTCTTATTGTGCAGCGTTTGCGTCTTTGAGACCGTATTTCTTGTTGAAACGGTCCACACGTCCGTCTGCTTGGGTGAATTTTTGACGTCCAGTGTAGAATGGATGAGAGTCAGATGTTACTTCGACACGGATCAATGGATACGTGTTGCCGTCTTCCCATTCAACTGTTTCTTGAGAGTTCTTAGTAGAACCAGACAAGAATTTAAAACCGGTAGTTGAATCCATAAACACTACTGGATGGTAATTCGGATGGATATCTTGTTTCATGTTTAGTTCGCTCCTTTGCCCTGGCTCATTTGCTTCACCAGAGTTATTTGTCAATTTACAACATGAACATCTTACCATGTTTCACAGTCAGATGCAATTATCTTTATGACCTTTTTTGATTTCTGCGAGGGGTACTTTTAATCGTCAAATCTTTAATAGAATCTATCAACTCTTGGTTGTTCTTAGTATTCTTCAACAAATTACGGAATTGTTCTGTGTACTCCAGAGCATCTCCATTCATCTGGTTTCGTAATTTCCATGTTTCTTCTAATTGGCTTTCGCTCATGAGCAGTTCTTCTTTGCGGGTGCCAGAGCGTTTGATGTCGATGGCTGGGAAGATACGACGTTCTGCTAGTTCCCGGGATAAATGGAGTTCCATATTGCCAGTCCCTTTGAATTCTTCGTAAATCACATCATCCATGCGACTGCCGGTGTCCACTAAGGCAGTTGCTAAAATCGTTAAGCTGCCACCTTCTTCAATATTTCGGGCAGCACCGAAAAATTTCTTAGGCTTGTACAAAGCCGCAGGGTCAATCCCCCCACTTAAAGTACGGCCACTAGGAGGGACTACTAAGTTATAAGCCCGGGCAAGGCGGGTTAAGCTGTCCATTAAAATCACTACATCTCGTTTGTCTTCTACTAAACGCATGGCCCGTTCTAAGACTAACTCGGAAACTCGGGTATGATTTTGCGGTTGCAAATCAAAGGTGGAAGAAACCACTTCTCCTTTGACACTTCGTTCTAAATCCGTAACTTCTTCTGGACGTTCGTCAATCAAGAGAACAATCAATTCCACATCAGGATAATTGTCCGTAATCCCATTGGCAATTTCTTTAATGATACTGGTTTTCCCAGCTTTTGGGGGTGCCACAATTAAGCCCCGCTGACCAAAGCCTACTGGTGCAAAAAGATCCATCATCCGGGTAGCTAAGCGGCCTCGAGTAGTTTCTAGTTTGATTTGTTGGTTGGGGTATAAAGGAGTTAACGCAGGAAAATGTGGGCGTTCTTTGGCTTCTTCTGGGTCTTTGCCATTGACGCTTTCCACATGCATCAAACCGTAGTAGCGTTCTGATTCTTTTGGTGGGCGAGCTTTTCCGGCTACTTTGTCTCCATTTCGCAGACCAAATCGGCGGATTTGGGAAGAAGAAATATAAATATCTTCTGCACTGGGACCAAAGTTTATCGGCCGCAAAAAACCATAACCTTCTTGACCGACAATATCCAAGACACCTTCCATATAATAAAAACCTTGCTTCTCTGCTTGGGCGCGAATGACCGCCAAGGAGAGTTCTTTTTTGTTCATCTGGCTGTAATAAGGAATTTTGAAATCCTGAGCGTAACGATAGATTTCCTTTAACGTTTTATGCTCCAGCTCGGACATTGTTAGATAATCACTCATGAATGTATCCTTTCTTTTTTATTCTTCAATCATCTCAATGTCCCCGCCTAAAGCGGTGATTTTTTCGATAATGTGATCATAACCTCTTAAAATATATTCCACATTGGTAATCGTCGTTTCACCATCGGCCATTAATCCAGCAATCACCAAAGCTGCTCCGGCTCGTAAGTCACTAGCTTCCACTTCTGCCCCATGGAGTTTTGTAGGACCATTGACCATCACCATATTCCCTTCGATTTGGGCATCGGCTCCCATACGGATCATTTCCGGAATGTGATTTACCCGTTTGGCATAAATGGTATCGATGACATCTGAAGTACCCTTGGCTTTCATTAACAATGGGGTAATTGGCTGTTGCAAATCCGTAGCAAAACCGGGATAAGGATAAGTTTTCACTACTACGGGCTTTAATTCTTTGACTGGGAAAACTTCGATACTGTCT
Source organism: Enterococcus sp. 2201sp1_2201st1_C11_2201SCRN_220225 (assembly GCF_040925905.1). Classification (NCBI taxonomy): domain Bacteria; kingdom Bacillati; phylum Bacillota; class Bacilli; order Lactobacillales; family Enterococcaceae; genus Enterococcus; species Enterococcus sp. 2201sp1_2201st1_C11_2201SCRN_220225. Next base: position 38,794 of record NZ_JBCOJC010000012.1, on the reverse strand, counting down.
TCTTTGATTTCCATTGGTACGCCTAATTCTTCCAATTTCGCAATGTAGCTTTCCAAGTGTTCATAAATCACATTGTTGACTTTAACACCCTCGCCAACCGCTGCGGCCATAGCTAAATAAGTTCCTGCTTCAATGCGATCGGGGATGATAAAATGACGACAGCCGTGAAGTTTCTCTACTCCTTCAATGCGGATTTCATTGGTACCTGCACCACGAATTTTAGCCCCCATATTGTTTAATAAAGTTGCCACGTCAATAATTTCAGGCTCCCGGGCAGCATTTTCGATAATCGTCTTGCCTTCTGCTTTCACTGCGGCCAACATAATATTAATAGTGGCTCCAATGGATACCATATCAAGGAAAATCCGTTCTCCATGAAGCTTTTTGTCAGGGGTGCGCAAATACATGGCTCCGTGTTCATTGGTCACTTGGGCTCCTAGCATTTCAAAGCCTTTAATATGTAAATCAATGGGGCGTGGTCCTAAATAACAGCCCCCTGGCAAACCGACTACCGCTTCGCCAAAGCGCCCTAAAAGTGCCCCCATAAAATAATAAGAAGCACGCAAGCTATTGATTTTACCACTAGGCATAGGAATGGAAACCAACTCAGTGGGATCAATCACTAAAGTATTATTGTTAAAGGTGGTTTTCACCCCCATAATCGCTAAAATATCCATTAAAGAATGGACGTCTTGAATATCCGGTACCCCCTCTAAAGTCACGGGAGAATCCGCTAAAATGGCTGCTGGAATCAACGCTACTGCACTATTTTTGGCACCGCTAATGGTCACTTCACCTTTTAAAGGCCGACCGCCACGTATCTTAATTTTCTTCATCTATCTTCACCTTAAATGTTATTTTTCTTAACAAAATTCTGTCTATCTCTTCCGATTCTAACACAAAGGCCATCTTTTCTAAATAAGAATCTCTCTTTCCTTGCATTAAGCCCACAATAAAAGAGTGTGACATAGAAATACGTCACACTCTCTGAAAGGATTTAAGGAATAATTCAATCATTAGGATAAAAGGCCCAAAAGTGGTGAGTCGGGCCATGACCGTGACCTAGGGGTAAAGCTTGTTCAATGGCTTTTGTAATGTACTCTTTGGCAGCTACTACCGCCTCAGATAAATTTTTTCCTAAGGCAAGCTGGGCACAAATGGCTGAAGATAAGGTACACCCAGTTCCGTGGGTGTTCTTAGTGTCAATCCGAGGCGCGCTATACTGGCTTACATTTTGACCGTCAAAGAGTAAATCTGTGGCATCTCCTACTTTATGACCACCTTTGACCAAGACCGCCGCCCCACTTGTTTGGTAGATTTTACGCGCAGCCGCTTCCATATCAGCTAAACTTTCAATTTTCATTTCCGCAATTTTTTCGGCTTCTGGAATGTTGGGGGTAATTAACGTCGCATAGGGCAATACCTTTTGAATTAATGTATCAATGGCTTCCGGGTCCATTAAGGCACTCCCGTTTTTGGCATACATCACCGGGTCTAGCACAATTTGCTTTGGTTGCCATTTTTTCAAGCTTGCGGCTACGGCTTCCATGGTTTCTCTACAAGAAAGCATGCCAATTTTTACCGCATCAGGAAAAATATCCTCACAGACGGCGGTAATCTGTTCTTGAATAACTTCTGGCGTCATATCTTGATAACAAATGACTCTCACGGTATTTTCTGCCACTACAGAAGTAATGGCGGACATGCCAAAGACACCATGGGCTGAAAATGTTTTTAAATCGGCTTGGATTCCGGCTCCTCCACTACAATCAGAACCGGCAATAGTTAATGCTGTTTTCATTTTAAAATCCTCCTTGATTGGTCGTTGGGGAGGTTTTTTCTTTCAGGACAAAAGAAAAGACACCTCCAGATTTAAGGAGATGCCTAAATGGACTGCGGATTGTTGTTCTTGCTGTCATTAGACGTTGCTCCCTACGCTGGTTTTAGCCAACAGGTTCAAAGGGTCAGGTTTTAACCTTCTCAACGCATTGCGTCCCCCTGCAAACAGTTTTATTAATTGAAGCATACGCCATTTATGATAAACTGGCAAGTCTTTTAAAAACAATTCTCCTTAGTCACCGTAACACACTTTACAAGGTTTTAACCCTAAAGAGAGTGCCCTAGCCAAGTTTGATTTAGTGAAATCCCCCGCTCCATGAGGATGACTATGGTATTTTTCTCCACTGCGGGTGATGTAGATGACTTGATTAACATCATCATTGCTCTCACTGTTAACAGTATTTTGACTGTCCAGAGTTTCTTCAGCCACCTCATACTCTGGTGAGACGACACTGGTACCATCGGCGTAATTTAGCGTCACGCCTTCTTGTATATTAAAAATATAGACGTTAAACTTTATTTGGTCATCCCCAATAGACTGAGCTTCTAAGTGAACGCCGCGAGCTAACAGCTCAGAACCGCGAAAAATGGGTGTCACTGTATACCGAACATAATGGTTAGCGTCAGCTTCTAAGTAACTCTTAATATCCATTTCATAGAGCAACATACCTGGACTGTTCAACTGGCGGGTGCCGGTGATCAGATTTTGCCAATTGGCATTTTCACCGGAAAGAGCAAAGCCAATCAAATGAGAACGATTGTACAGATAGCCTCCCTTGATTTCTTTATTATGCCAGCCAGTAGGACTAACACTGGAAATATCCCCTCGCTTAGAAGTAGGCATGATACTTTGATTAAGCATAGCCTCAGCTTTAGTGGCCCGGTTTAATTGATCCAAGGCACCATAACGTTCCCAGGCCCCATTACTTATATCAAGCTCCTCACTAGTAAATAAAGGAACATTCCCATTGACTTCAATGGTTTGCGTGCCAGTATAGTCTTTCGTGGCTAAATCCAGATTCACAGCTTCTGCTTTGGCTTTGATCAGCTCGTCTGGCGTTTTCTCGTTATTTGTCTCAGCAGTGGATTCTACCGTGGATTGACTAGTCGTAATGCTACTTTGGCTAGTACTCGTTATCTGGGTCGTCTGGCTGGTAGTGCTTGATTCAGTCTCTTGTGGTGTTTTTTGACAACCAGCTAAACTGATTGCAGCAAATAGTCCTAAAAACAGGGCTATTTTTCTATAAAATCTGGTCATTTTTGATTGTATTTTATCTGTTTGAATCATGATTTACTCCCAACTAAAATCTGTCTTCTCAAACTATACTACAAATCAGTGACAGAAAGAAGCCTGGGATGCTTGTGCTAGTCAACTATAGAAAAAACAATCAGGCGTACCTGATTGCTTTTTTCTATTTCTTTCTAAATAAACTTGCCATAGCGATCACCGCCCCATAAAGGATCCCCGCTACTGGCCAAATCACCCAGCTAATGTGCCAATTATTGGTCAAGAAACTATATCCTAAGTAAAGAGCAAGCATCACAGGCCAATAAATTGCGGCTATTGTATTATTCCGATGGCTTTCCAGCTTTCTTTCTTTGCTGTACTCCCCTTCTTGCAAGAGCTTCAGCATGCTTTCCCAACGAATGCCATTTAAAATAAACAAAGCCACTGCAACAGCTTCAATCACTAAAAGCGTCGCTAAACCAAAAATCATATACAGTTCATTTTCAGCTACAGCAGTTAAAATCAATGGCAAGACTCCAAGTATTGCCAAACAAGTAGCGATGATATTGTTCCGGTTGTACTGACCACCATAGGCTTTTTTCCGTTCTTTGACCATTCCTGTCACACCGTATTCAGTTTCAAAAATCTCTTCATCTAAAAAATGATACGGGCCAGTTTGAGAACCACTGTAAATAAACAAAGCTACTGCACAAGTCACCATGACAATCAAAACGAATAACCCAATTCCGGTTACTAAGGTTTCATTGATTCGAGCTGGGTTTTGGCTATGAATCCCACTTAAAACAATCAATGTAATAGGCGACAAAATACACAGCACAGTAGCAAAGGCGATAATTTTGGCACTTCGCTCTTTAATTTGTAAAAACTGATGGGCTTCTGCTAGGGTTAGACGACGATTGGCGGCTTCCTCACTGTCCACAAATTCTGGCTCTTCCATTTCATCTTTAAACAAATAATCCGTACTGACTCCAAACAATTCTGACAAACGTATCACTTTATTGATATCAGGGATTGACTGGGCACTTTCCCATTTTGAGACTGATTGCCGAGAGACGTTCATTAATTCAGCCAACTCTTCTTGAGTCCAACCATTCTTCTTTCGTTCTCGAATAATCTTATCTGCTAAAATCATTTTACTCACCTCTTCATTGAATTTTGACCACTTCCTACTATTAAAATACAGGAAAATCCAGTTACCCACTAGAAATTGCGGGTTGTTTTTTGTCAACTAGCGGTTGCATTCCCGTTGCAATCGTGATTTTTCAATCAAAAAACTATGTCCAACACATTTTTCTTCAAAAATAAATAACTACAAAAAATACTTCACTTCATAATATTCCAAATTTAACCACTGAATTTTTTCTGCTACAACTTTACTCTATCATACCAAAAAATCCCCAAAAGCTTTATTACATTCAATCATGCAAAAAACTCCCGATTGCTTTTGCAATAGGGAGTTCTAAAAATTGAGATACGTTTAATTACTGCGATAATAAACATAATCAGCGGGAACAGCCGTCGCGTTATTTTGTGTTCCAATGGCAACAATTTTTTCTTGCTGAATATCCCCGCCTTGAATATCTCCGGCTACCCCTTCTGGTAAAAAGGAAACACACAGTAAAGCACCAGTATAAGTAGTGTTAAGAGTCACAAAACCAGCATCATCTACTACGCGTAATTCTGGATTGTAACGGGGACTTACAATCCCTCCTTGCCCTTCTTCAACAATGGGTTGGCCATCTGCACCATTGGAATCCGGCATATCAAGCCTTAATCCCGTGATAGTCCCTCCCTCACCATAGCCAGTAAGATCAGTTAGGATTATACGTTGATTCGCAATTTCAAGGGTAGCCCCCCGAGCATTGACCCAACTCCCTTCAACACTAGTGTAATCACCAGTTTTAATTTCACTAAGATTCATTTGATTTTGACTAGCAGTAGGTTGTAAATTGGAAACTGCTTCATCTGATTTTTGAAAAACTTGGATATAATTATTATTGCTCGTTCGAATCACAATTCGCTCTTTAGATGTATCAATTGTCTCTGGAATTTCCTCTCCCCAGTCAGCTAGAGCGACACCTTTCGGATAAAAATACACATTCCAAATAATGGCCCCATCGTCTGAGTCAGCAGCTAAATAACCATCGGATTCTCTAAAAGACAAATTTTTATTCTCGCCATCATGTAAAACACTGCCAGAAATAGTCATATTTCCATCTACAATTTGATTCTGAGAAATTTCGATTTGTTCATTTTGTCCTTCAATCCAAGTATTTCCAGTACCGTCATGCCGATTTAACGAAACCGCCACTTCTTCCCAAGAACCTTGTAAACTTGAATAAACCCCTTGCTGAATTTGTGCAAAATCCATGGACATTTCTGTCACTTCGGAACTTTCAGAACTACTTGTTTGTTCCATACTACTCGTTGTACTTTCCTCAAGACTGGAACTTTGTTTTGTTTTTGTCGTTGATGTGCTAACCGTCTCCGATGATGAAGTGCTTGTTTTACCTTGATTGCAAGCACCTAACATTAATACTGAAACTAAACCGATACCAACTACCCAACCCTTTTTAACCCATTTCATCTTTCTGCCTCCAAAAACAATTTCAAATTTTTTAAATCCAACCTAAAGCGTAAAGTACTAAATTTGCACAACCCACCGTAATAGTAATCCTATGCTAATTTTTTGTCCAACAAAAATAGGTCTCTTTATTTTACAGAGAAATTTCTAAAAAATAATCTAGCTGGACTTATTTTCAGGATAAAAAAAGGACCACCGAAAACTCGGTAGTCCTTAGTTTTATCACATTTGGAAATCAAATTACGCTTTGTTAGCTGAACCGAACCAGTCGATGTGTTCTTCAGCGTCTTTGATGATGGCAGCTTTACCAGGTGCCAACAATTTACGAGGGTCAAAGCCTTTGCCTTCGCGGTCTTTGCCAGCTTCGATGTATTCGCGAGTAGCTTTAGCAAATGACAATTGGAATTCAGTGTTAACGTTGACTTTAGAAATCCCCATAGAGATTGCTTTTTCGATTTGTTCTTGAGGGATACCAGATCCGCCGTGTAATACCAATGGCACATCTTCGCCGACAGCTGCAGCGATTTCTTGTAAGTGGTCAAATGCAAGACCTTGCCAGTTTTCAGGATAAACACCGTGGATGTTCCCGATACCACAAGCTAGAGAGTCAATTCCAGTAGCAACCATTTGTACACATTCGTTAATGTCTGCTAATTCGCCAGCACCGATGATGCCGTCTTCTTCCCCACCGATTGAACCAACTTCACATTCAACAGCGATGCCTTTTGCATGTGCTTTTTCTACAACGTCTTTTGCCAATTTCAAGTTTTCTTCAAATGGCAAGTGAGAACCGTCGAACATTACTGAAGAGTAACCAACTTCGATACATTCCAAAGCTGCTTCATAGTCACCATGGTCTAAGTGCAATGCAACTGGCACTGTAATACCCATTGAGTCGATTAAGTTGTTTACTAAATCAACGATCAATTTGTAACCACCCATGTATTTTGCTGCGCCCATAGAAGTTTGGATAAGCACTGGTGCTTTTTTAGCTTCTGCTGCTGCTAAAATTGCTTGTGTCCATTCCAAGTTGTTTGTGTTGTACCCGCCAATTGCGTAACCGCCTTTACGAGCTGCTTTCAGAAATTCTACTGATGATACTACTGGCATGATAAATTTCCTCCTAATTTGAGTCCTAATTTGTTAGGCTATTACCTAACCAACGTTTATATTTTAGCAAACTTATGCCATAAGCGCTAGTGATACTGCCTTTTTCTTGCAATATTTCCATTAAATAGCAAGATAAACAGTTGTTTTTCAGAAAGTTTCCATTTCTAATTAGTAAGAAAGCGTTCCTTTGACCAGATAAATAACAAAAAATTTTAGCACTTTAGTTGTTTGTATAAGGTAGACAAGCTAGTGGCTTCTACATAAAAAACGTAGCAAAAAGAAAAAACAGAAAAATCAATGCAAATTTCCCCGTCTGCTTCGTTCCTTTGGTATAATTAGCCCAATATCATGGAGTAAATCAAGGAGGAGCAAAGATGGACGTCATTCGCATTAACAATCAAAAATTCTATACAAAAAATGGAGTGTTACCAGAAGAAAAAGTTCTGGGGCAACAGTTAGAAGTCGATATTGAACTTTTCTTAGATCTCTCTCTAGCTGGTAAAACCGACGACGTAAAAGACACAGTGAATTACGCCGCCGTAAATGAAAAAATTACTCAGACGATTACCAGCCGTTCGTTTAACTTAATTGAGGCCGTGGCTTCGGCTTTACTAGATGATATTGAAGCAGACTTCAGTCAGCAACTAGACCACGCTTTGGTGCGGGTACGCAAATATGGTGTGCCTATGCCGGGAGCTTTTGACAATGTGGAAGTCCAATTAGAAAGAAGGTTTGACCATTGATTGGTTATTTAGCATTAGGTAGTAATCAAGGTAACTCTCTGGAAATTTTAGTTGGTGCTCGTAAGCGTTTAGCTGAATTACCCCAGGTTCAAGTCTTGGCATCTTCTTTTTTATATGAAACAGATCCCTATGGTCCTGTGGCGCAAGATGATTTTCTCAATGCCGTTTTGCGCATTGAAACAGACTTAGAGCCAGATGTGTTACTAGCACAGATTCATCAAATCGAAGCAGACTTTGGCCGCGTGCGAGATGTGCATTGGGGACCACGAACGTTGGATATTGATATTTTACTTTTGGGAGATATTAAGCTCGAGACACCTAGCTTAACCATTCCCCACGTAGAAATTACCAAACGGGCTTTTGTGTTGATTCCTTTAGCAGATGTTTACCAAGAAGAATTCCTACTGGGTAAAAGATTAGACCAGTGGATTGAAGAAACTGGCGACCGTCAAAGTGTCAGACTAAGTGAAAAGGTGTGGTAAATATGGACATGGACAAACAGCAAATTATTGAAAAGGCAGTAAAGGATATTTTGTTCGCCATTGGAGAAAATCCAGAGCGCCCGGGATTACAAGAAACACCAGCTCGGGTTGCCCGCATGTATGCCGAAGTTTTCAGCGGTTTGACGACTCCCTTCGATGATTACAAACTTTTTGATTCCACCAGTCAGACAGAAATGGTGGTCGTGAAAGATATTCATTTTTATTCCATGTGTGAACATCACTTGTTGCCTTTTTTTGGTTTAGTACACATCGCCTATATCCCTGCGGAAAATAAAGTGATTGGCCTTTCCAAATTGCCTCGCTTAGTGGAGCATTGTGCTCGCCGTCCTTCTGTACAGGAAAACTTAACAGAGATGATTGCAACAGAACTAGCCACGCACATTCCTTTAAAGGGAGTGGCTGTCGCTATTGAAGCGGAGCATTTATGTATGGCGATGCGCGGCGTGCGCAGTCCCCAAAGTCGCACCAAAACTTTTTATTACAGTGGCTGTTTTAAAGAAGACCGAGAAATGAAAGAGGACTTTTTACAGGCCATTCAAGGATAAGGAGACAGCCAATGGAGATTGTGGTAGGCACTTGGAATACAGGAAAGCTAGCAGAAATGCAGCAAGCTTTAAGTAAAAGTCATCCAGAAATTCAATTAACCGGAATTACTCAATACCTTGCAACTAAAACGGCTCCCCCAGAAATTGGCACAAGCTATTATGAAAATGCTCTAGAAAAAGCTCAATTTTACGCCAAATTAATTCAACGACCGGTTCTAGCCGATGATGGTGGCTTAGAATTAGCCGCCTTTCCTGAACTTTTAGGCGTGCATACCAGTCGCTTTTTTAAGAGCACCACAGACAAAGAAAAAAATCAGGAGTTGCTAGCTCTTTACAACACTCCAGAACTTCAAAATTTAAAAAAGCGTCAGTTAACCCTTCACGCTTGTCTTGTTTATGTCACACCAGAAGGTCAAATTATTAGCGCAGAAGACAGTCTTTTTGGCTACCTTGTTCCACCTAAAGGAAGTGGTGGCTATGGTTTTGACTCAATCTTTTATTTGCCCGATTTAGACAAGACATTAGCTCAACTGACCAATCACAAGCGCAATGCTCTCAGTCCTCGAGTCCGTGCTTTACAAAAAATAATTTCTCAAATAAAGGAGCAGGAAAATGATTGATTTTCGTAAAAATAATCAAGTTATGGGAATTTTAAACGTCACCCCAGATTCTTTTTCCGATGGTGGCGAGCATTTTAGTGTTGATAATGCTCTAGCGCATGCTCTTTTATTAATTGAACAAGGAGTCGATATTATCGACATCGGTGGCCAGTCTACTCGCCCTGGTTACAAAGAAGTGTCACCAGAAGTCGAAGCTGCACGGATTTTACCTGTGATTCAAGAATTAAAAAAGCGCACCACTATCCCTCTTTCAATTGATACTTATTTTCCCGAAGTTGCCCGTGTCGCCATTGAGGCTGGAGCAGATATTATCAATGACATTAAGGGCCTAGATACTCCTGGAATGCTAGGTATTTTAGCGGAAGCGCCAGAAACAGGAATAATTATCATGCATTCTCGCCCTCGCCGCAAAGAGCTCTCTGTTGCCGCAGATATTCAAGAATTTTATAAAGAACAGTACGAGCGTTGTCTCGCTTATAACATTGCACCAGAGCGTCTCTGTTTTGATCCTGGTATTGGCTTTGGCAAGACCCCGGAAGAAAATATTGCCATTTTGAAAAATCCAGAGGCCTTTCGCTTTCAAGACTTTCCATTGCTTTATGGCGTTTCCCGCAAACGCACCATCCAGCATATTATCGGGGATAGTCTCCCCCAAGAACGGGATTATGCCAGCATTGTCGCCTCACTCTTTGCCGCACAAGCTGGCGTGGAAATTGTGCGCGTTCATGAAGTCAAAGGAATGGTTGATGGGCTGAAAGTCTGGAATACATTATCTGAGGGTACACAAACTTACTAACAATAAAAAATCCAGAACCTTTTACTAGACGCAGTAAAGGTTCTGGATTTTTTTATTCCACTGGATACTTCACAGCATTCTTCACCAATTTTTCAGCAATGATTTCATCAATATCAAAACCCAGATTATCCGCTAACATATAAGCATAAATCAATACATCGGCGATTTCTTCTTTCAGATGTTCCCGGTCTTGATTGCCTTCTTCAGGAGTCTTCCACTGATAAATTTCTAATAACTCACTGGCTTCCAAAGATAAAGACAAGGCCAAATCCTTCTCATTGTGATGAGGTCGCCAATTGCGCGCATCTCGAAATTGATTAATTTTTTCCATACTTGTGGTCATTTCAACATTCCTCTTTCCTACTATCCAACTCATTCAGATGAAATTCTAATACTGGGTCATTTTAGCATATTTTTCTAAAACGCAAAAAGCCTAGAACCTTACGTCTAGGCTACTTTCTAATTAAACTTCAATCACTTGAATCCAACCATCAGGAGCTTCAATATCCCCAAATTGAATGCCGATTAACTCATCATATAAACGCTGAGTCACTGGACCAACCTCTGTCTCACTGTAAAAGACGTGGAAATCTTCACCATTTTGAATTCCGCCAATGGGACTAATGGCCGCTGCCGTCCCACAAGCGCCTGCCTCAACAAAGCGATCCAACTCATCGATGGGACAATCCCCTTCCACAACCGCCATCCCCAAGCGTTCCTCAGCTAGTTGCAATAAGGAATACTTGGTAATACTTGGCAAAATAGAGGGAGATTTAGGTGTAACAAATTGATTTTCAGCCGTAATACCAAAGAAGTTTGCCGAGCCTACTTCTTCAATTTTCGTATGGGTTTCTGGATCTAAGTAAATGCAGTCAGAAAAATGGCGCTCGTGGGCTAATTTTCCTGGCATTAAACTAGCTGCATAGTTTCCTCCTACTTTATCCGCTCCCGTTCCTTTAGGCGCTGCCCGGTCATATTCGGACACGATAAAGTTCGTTGGCGTTAAACCACCCTTGAAATAAGCCCCTACCGGCATACAAAAAACTAAAAAGATGTATTCTGTAGCAGGATGTACGCCAATATTATCTCCCACACCAATTAACAAGGGACGAATATACAAAGTAGCCCCACTGCCATACGGTGGCACGTATTCTTCATTAGCCTTAACCGTTTCTTTGACCCCTTTTAAAAACAACTCTTCTGGCACCATCGGCATCAAAAGTCGCCGAGCACTGCGATTCATTCGCTGACTGTTTTGATCGGGACGAAAGAGATTAATCTTTCCATCTTCGCGTCGATAAGCCTTCAATCCCTCAAAGCACTGTTGACCGTAATGCAACGCTGGGGAACCTTCACTAATATGTAACTGATTGTCCTCTGTTAATGTTCCTTCATTCCAAGCACCATTCCGCCAATGAGCGATAAAACGATAGGGCGTCTTAATATAAGAAAAGCCTAATTCTTCCCATTTAATGTCTACCATCCGATTCCCTCCAGTCTATTTCTCATATGGTACTACACAAATTACACTTTGTCATGAAAATATTTCAAAAATTTTCAGATTATTATTGATGAAATCCAAGGATTTTATTCCTTGAATTTTGCTAACAGCGATAAACTAATTCTTTTTGTATCGGACTTTACTTGAATCAATAGAAGTTCTTTGGGGAATCTCTCTAAACAGACGAGGTCCACCCAATTTCTTCTATTTTTTTTGTAAGCTGACACTTTTATAAGGAACAACCCACAACAATAACGACAAGCCATCAATTACAATTATCAATTCTGGTCGCACCAACCAACCAATCACCAAAGCTAAACAGTTAATCACCACTGTTACACCTGTCTTACGCATAAAAGCGTGAATGTGTTTTTTGACTTCGGTATCGTTCACCGCAATTAACGCCCAACACAGCAAGAAATAAACCAAATCCGCAAATAAAATTACCCCACCATAAAAGACTTGAGCACCTAGGGCACCGGGAAAATCACTAACCCAAGAAGTAGAAAAAGGAAAGAGACTTAATGCCAAAATCAAAAGATTATTGGCCCACAATGTCCAGCCTCCGATTTTCTTTACTCCATGTAAAAGCTGATGATGGTTGTTCCAATATATTGCCAAACTAAAAAAACTAACCAAATAAATCAAAAACTCGTGACGCACCTCATATAATGCCTGAAAAGAACCCGCGGCCGGCAAATCCAAATCCAAGACCAAAACTGTCAATACAATAGCAACTACTGCATCTGTAAATGCTTCAAAGCGATTTTTTGTCATCTCCTTGTCCCCTTTACTAAATCAACTAATTTCGTTTTATTCTACCATTATTAGATGGTCAAGACTCTTTATCTGTCTTTTTAAGGTTGATTAATCGATTCACTCAATGATTTTGTCATTAAAATATGAGGAACTGGAGCGACTTCCAATAAATAAGGTTCCCCAGTAATTTGATACCCCTGTCTTTCATAAAAAACTTGAGCACTGACCCGGGCTTCTAACCTCATTTCTTTCATACCTTGTTCCGCTCCATAGGCTTCCATTTTTTCAAGAAGTGTCTGGCCGACTCCTTTGCTTTGTTTTGCAGTATCCACACAGAGATACTCTAGCATGGCCACTTGTTTAACCCTATCCAAAGATAAGACCGCTACGCCGAGTAAGTCTGCCTGTTCAAAAGCGCCTAATATAAATGCCCCCGCTTCCTTACTAAAATCTTCTGTTGCAATGGATAAGCCTAAAGGTTTGCGCATCACGCGATCTCGTAAATCCAAAGTTTGTTGATAATCAGCCGATCCATACTGAATCGCCATAAATTCCATCTTGCTCTCCTCACTCTCAATTACCAATCGATTTTATCACAGAATAAGACAGAAAGAAAAAGCCTGCAAGGATTTCTCCTCACAGGCTTTTCCAATCAAGTAAACAAGCGTGTTGGCTTATTTATTTTTCAAGTTATTTACGAAACAAATCATACCCTAACGACATAATAAAACAGACCTTTCTCGTTTAAGGTGATACTACAGTCACTTCAAAAACTATCTCAAATACTATAGAACTTATAACGTACTTGCCATCAACTCTGCCTGTTGCACAATCTTATCTACAGCCATCTTCTGCAAATCAGGTGGATAACCATACTTCTTCAATAATCTTCGTACAGTCACTCGCATCTTGGCACGTGCGCTCTCCCTAACCGACCAATCGACACTCATATTATTTTTGATTGCAACAGTCAGCTCGTGGGCGATTGCTTTTAGAGTGTCATCCCCTAATACTTCTTTAGCCGTTTCGTGGTCTGCTAGTGCATCATAAAAGGCAATTTCATCTCTGGAAAGCCCCAAGTCCTCCCCACGCTGAACAGCCTCACTCATTTCCTTTGCCATTTGTATCAACTCTTCAATGACTTTCGATGTTTCAATGGTTCGCTTATTGTACTTATCAATGGAACCATTCAGCATTTCAGTGAACTTTCTAGACTGAACCAAATTCGTTCTTTGAATAGATTTCACTTTCCCACGTAACAAACGTTCCAATAATGTTACCGCAACATTCTTTTGTGGCAAAGCACGAACTTCAGCTAAAAATTCATCCGATAAAATAGACAAGTCAGGCTTTTCCAATCCAAGAGATTCGTAAATATCAACAACACCTTCTGCAACTACTGATTTTGAGAGTAATTGTTTCAACTGTTCATCCACTTGTTTTTGTGTTGGTTTGCTTCCTGTAATATCCAGCTTCATCAACGCAACCTTAACAGCTTTAAAGAAAGCCACTTCCGCATTGATTTCTTGCGCTGCTTCTTCCGTCGCACACAAAGCAAATGCTTTCGATAGTTCTGTTACTAGATCTTTGAAGAGCTTGGTTTGCTTTTTACCCAATCCTAGAATATAGTCCATCGTATTGTTCAGTGTCTTCATTTTTACAGAAGCTTTCTCACTATTAAAGGATTCGTAGTTCGTACCATACAACAATTCAGTGATCAAATCGTATTTCTCTAACATGATATTCACAGCAGCCACAACATCTACTCCTGCTTGTTCCTGATCACTAGGAGTATATTCTTGCAAAGCTTCTTTCAAGCTATCTGCAATCCCAATATAATCGACGATCAAGCCACCTTCTTTATCCTTGAAGACTCGGTTCACACGAGCGATGGCTTGCATCAAATTGTGACCTTTCATTTGCTTATCAAGATACATGGTATTCATCGCTGGTACATCAAATCCTGTTAACCACATATCTCGCACAATCACAATTTGCAAAGGATCATCATTGTCCTTCATCCGATTAGCTAGCTTTTCCCGACGAGCTTTATTTCCAATGAATGGTTGCCAGCTTTCAGGATCACTGGATGAACCTGTCATAACAATTTTGATCCGTCCTTTGTCATCATCATCTGAGTGCCAATTAGGACGTAACTTCACGATTTCCTTATACAAATCAATCGCAATCCGTCTAGACATGGTAACAATCATTGATTTGCCAAATGAAGCTTTTTGCCGCTCTTCAAAGTGCGTCACAAAATCTTTAGCCAAAGTTTCTAAACGAGACTGCGCACCTGCTACAGCTTCTAGGCGGCTCCACTTACTCTTTGATTTAGAAACCACATAATCTTCTTGCTCTTCCATGATTTCATCTACCATAGGATCCAGATCCGTTCCCTCTGGTAATTTTAGTGGGATAATCCGACTTTCATAATAAATCTTTACCGTCGCTCCATCAGCAACAGCTTGAGTCATATCATAAACATCTACATAGTCGCCAAAAACTGCTCTAGTAGATTTATCAGTACTTGCAATCGGAGTTCCTGTAAATCCGATATAGGAAGCATTCGGCAAGGCATCACGAAGATACTTTGCATAGCCATACTTCATGACGTACTCATTGTCTTCTGCTTGGGTTAGTTTTCCCGAAAAACCGTATTGACTACGATGGGCCTCATCTGCCATTACAATCACATTGCGACGGTCAGTTAAGGTTGCCATCTTCACTCCTTCATCAGGAGAAAACTTCTGCATCGTGGTAAAGACGATTCCACCAGCTTCCACAGACAATAAACTTCTCAAATCCTCACGACTTTCCGCTTGTTTTGGCGATTGACGTAGGATTTCACTTGATTGGCTAAAGGTCAAAAAGAGCTGGTCATCTAAATCATTACGGTCAGTCAAAACCACAATAGTGGGATTATCCAATTCTTGAATCAATTTTCCTGAATAAAAGACCATGGATAAGCTCTTTCCAGACCCCTGTGTATGCCAGACAACCCCAATCTTTTGATCTCCCTCACTAGAAGCTGCCCGTTTCGTTTCCTCCACTGCACGATTCACTGCATGGTATTGGTGATAAGCTGCCAAGATTTTGATAATATCCCGTCCATCGTCTTTGAACAAGATGAAATGATGAATCAAATCCAATAATACAGTTGGATTCAGCATACCTTTGATTAATACCTCTAGCTGTGTATGTGCTGTCCCTGTTTCATTGTGACCATCCATTGTGCGCCAAACCATGAACCGTTCTTCATTACTAGAAATAGTTCCAGCCTTGGCATTAAAGCCATCACTAATCACCATGATCTCGTTAAAGTGAAATAATGTGGGGATGGTTGACTTATAAGTTTGTAACTGGTTAAAGGCATCACTAGTCCCTACATTTTCATTCGTCGCATTCTTTAACTCGATAACGGCCAACGGTAATCCGTTTACAAAAAGAATTACGTCAGGACGTTTCTCCTTGTCTCCTTCTTGGATCACAAATTGGTTGATTGCGAGAAATTCATTGTTTTCTGGATATTTGAAATCGAATAACCATAACTTTTTCGTGACATTATTGATACCTTCTCTAGTCTCCACATCAATACCATCTGTAATGTACTTATGAAACGTTCGATTATTGACCATTAGTTTGGGATGTTGCGGAATCGTCACCTTACGCACCGCTTCATCGATCACGTCCATTGTTACTTCTGGATTAATTGTCATTAATGCACTTTTTAGATGGTCTACTAGCACGACATCATTGTAGCTTTGACGAGAAGATAATTCACCACCTGGTTCAAATTGCGAGCCAGATAAAGCAGTATAGCCCACTTCTTCCAACCATTCTAAAGCTGTTTCTTCTAGTTCTGCTTCGGTGAAATGGAAATTATCTGACATCGGGCATACCTCCTTCAAAAAATATTTCAGCATATTCTCTGATACAATTAAACCTGATTAGTTTTTTTTAGATATATTTCTTTTTCTTCCAAATCATGAATAAAAATAGCTGTAGTTGAGCATAACAAAACTAACTGATAAAACATTTTCTTCTCATATTTTATTGGATTAAATCTACCGTGCAACACAAAATTTCTATTAAAAATAGGTTTCTCATCAAACCTTCTATACTTTATCTGCTCTCTTAGCAAAAGTACTAAATTTTCATGGACTATTGAAGTAAAAGCCTTGATATCTTTATTGCCAGTCCAAGGATTCTCTTCTTGATACTTCTCCAATATGCTCTTTTTCATATATTCTTTAGTTTCTAAATTACCTTCTATTAGAATGACGCAAAGCATATCCAAAAATGAAAATAAGACGGGTATCATTAATGTATACTTTTCAAAATCAGACTTCAAAATATCAATAATTTTATCGATTTCTTCACTATAGCCATTGGGAACTAGTTCTCGTAGAAAACCTAATTCAGAATAAACTAATGCATAATTATCTTTTTCAAATTCAGTTACATAGTAATCCGTTATTTGATCCTCATTCATGTAGGCCACGCTTTCATAAGAAATAAAAGAGATTTGCCACATTGCTGGGACTGACCAGCCATGTTCCCTCGCATTCTCTACAGCCTTCACATAAATTGGATAAGCATCTTTGTAATCTTGGATTGCTTTGTTTAAAACAGCGGATATTCCTAGTAGTTTTTCATTAAGATCACTTGTAAATATTTCTATGCTTCCTTTTAGTTTACTAATATCCATTCTCCCATTTCCAATTCCTTAAAAATTTACTATGACTATGCCATTATCAAAATGAATTGATGTCACTTAGCATAGTAAGGATGTCTAACATATCTTTCATCACATGCTTTTCGCTCTCTCCTTCAAATGAAGAATCATTCACCTTCGTAATATACTGATAGACTTCTTCTGCTTCTACTTCAAAATTGAAAGGATTATTCTCATTATCTTTTCCAAAATTTCTTCTACCGAAAAATTCACTATCTGTAAAGTTATTTTTTTGACAAAACTCAATAAATTGTTTTGCTCCATTACCAGAAATAAAGTTTTTAAATTCTGCAACACTAAAAATTTTTAAACCGATTGCATAGGGGATCATAATAATATTAATAAAATAATGATTATAGTACCTATTCTTTTTACCAGACCAAAAGTTTTTAAGTGTGCTGCAAAGCAAAGCATATCTATCAATATCTCGCATAGAAAGATCAAAATAATTACAGACGGCCGTGATTGTATCAACATACCGATACTGGAAGCTAATCTCATTTGAAAATTTATATTTTAAATATTCTCTGACATCTATAGGAGGTAAAGTAAATTCAAAATCAAAAAAACGATTTAAATACCTATACCCATCAAACTCTTGCCCATAAATTAATTTAATAGTTTGAGTAAGCTCCGCCTTGTTACTTGCAAAAAGAAATACTATATTATCTGAGTTAAAGAAATGCTTAATCACTTCTAAAAGCTCAACAGCATAAGATGGTTTGCAACGATCTAATTCGTCAATTACAATTAGTAAATGTTTATTTAGTGACTCCACTACTAGTTTCAACAATTCCTCAATTGCTTGCTTTCTTTTTTCGGTAGAAGTTATTGTTTTAGTGACATCCTCTTTATCAGCTTTAAAATCAGACAATTCTATCAAACCGCCTGATATTTTTTTCAAAACTACATTACTAGCCATAATACCAGCGGATTTCAAAAAGCTGTTGAAACGATTGATATTTTCTTTGACTTGAGCCCCTCTTTCGTCCGCTTCACTAAACTTTATTAGTATTTGAAATATTAAGGATTCCAGTGGCGATTCGTATAAGTCATTTTCCCAAGCGTTATAATAGAATATTTCATACTTTTCCTTAAAATTATTGATTAAGTTAGGGGTAGTTTTTTCAACAATTGTAGGCGAAAATTCATAATCCTGTTGATTGATGTATTCTAATTGTTTTAAAAAAATAGATTTTCCAGTTCCCCAACCACCATCTAAATTTAAAACTAATTGACCATCAATATTATTTAAGAATTGAATCATGACTTTTAAATTTTTATTTCTACCCAATGGATTTTGATCAAGTAATTCCTTAATTATATCTTGATTGGTAATATCAATGTCTATTCTTTTCAACAGCTACACCTCCAATTCTCCTGAAAGAAGTTTAGGAAGAACTAGATTTCGAGTTTGCTCTAGATTATTTACATTTACCTCTAGATTAAGTATTAATTTGAAAATCGAGTCAGTTAACTTTGAAAAATCATTAAGTATATTCTCTTTAGGTAAAATGATTGGAAAATTCTTCATAATTGTTCCTGAAACTTCTTTAAATGTCGACCCAGTAGCTCTGCTCTCAATGTTATTAACTTGTGATTTCAATAACAGATATACAAACCCATAATGCTTCGATTTTTTAGGAATAATTGACTTAAAACCTTGATTAGTAGAAACTGGCTGAGTAGAAATAGCAATATATCCAATAGGAGCTCTAGAACTAAATAATACTGATTTTTCAGGAATCATCTTAGCGCTACTTTTCTTTAGACCTAATTCAGTTATATTTGTTTTCCCGTTTGAAATAAAAGTATTCTTTTGTTCTGAAAGATCTTTTGGAGTAATCCAAGGAATATCTCCTTCAACGTAATATTCAATCATTTTCTTCGAAGGAGTTCCACCACCAACTATCTCTCCAATATCGCTTAATGTACCGTTTTCCCACCCCTCAGGTATTTCCCCTAACTCACTATCTACCATCTTACCGCCACTGGATTTGTAGGGATTCCCATTTTCATCAGGAAACTCAAAATCAACAAACCACCGTTTGAAAAGCGTCGCTGCCAGCTCCTCCAACGTAGCAATCATTTGATTATTGAGTTCGATTTTAGAATCAATTTTATACATTATATCTACAATCTTATTTTGAATTAATATATTTGGCATTGGAACTTCTAATCTTTTTAAATCGCTACCACGAATCCCAGCAGCCGAAACCTGCTCCACTATCCCACTAATATTAGATTTTCCAATTAAAGATTGAAAATAGTAATAATAGAAAAGCGGATTACATTTCTTTTTATCTAATCTAACTCTTATCAAATGAGATTCAAATGTTGTTTCTACATTATTTCCTAAAAATATAGAACATTTTCCCGCTCCAGCTAATGTTAAAGACTGTCTCGCAAATAATAAATCATATTTTTTAAGATAACCATTCTCTTTTTCTTTTTCCGTCATGGGTACCAAATCCATTGGTATATCATAAATAATATCATGAGAAAAGATTTCCCCCATGTTTATCATCGGATATCCTATTCCTCGAACCTTTTTAGGTTTACTTAATCCATTTCTTAAAGATGTTTCAAATAGTTGTTCAAATCTCATACCCTATTCCTCCTAGGGCTTTTCTAATTTCTTCTTCCAACTCATGAGATTTAGCAAATTGCTCTGAAAGGGTTGTCGTCAACCGTTCCATTTTTTCTTCAAAAGGTTCACTATCTTCTTCTTCAATCACTAAACCAACATAACGGCCTGGAGTTAAGATATAGTCTTGTTTCTGAACTTCTTCCAAGCTTGCTGATTTACAAAAGCCAGCTAGATCTTCATATTCTTGTTCATTTGTACCTTTCCATGCATGATAAGTATCTGCTACTTTAGCGATGTCTTCTTGACTAAACTCCTTGTGAGTACGATCGGCCATAAAGCCTTCTTTACGGGCATCGATAAACAATATTTCACCACGATGATCTCGTTCATTAATCTTAGCTTTTGATTTTGTTGTGAACCACAAACATACTGGAATCTGAGTGGAATAAAACATCTGTCCTGGTAAGGTGACAATACACTCCACAATGTCTTCATCCACTAGATTTTTACGGATAGCTAGTTCAGCATTTTGACTAGTAGACATACTACCATTTGCTAGGACAAAGCCAGCTGTTCCTTCTGGTGCTAATTTGGATACCATGTGTTCAATCCAAGCATAGTTAGCATTACCAACTGGTGGAATCCCATATTTCCAACGAGCATCCTCTGTTAGTTTTTCGCCACCCCAATCACTGATGTTAAAAGGTGGATTTGCAAGAATATAGTCAGCTCGTAGTCCCTTATGCAAGTCATTATGGAAAGTATCTGCATTGTGCTGCCCGATATTTCCATCAATTCCTCTAATGGCTAAGTTCATTTTGCACAATTGCCAAGTCGTTGGATTGGATTCTTGCCCATAGATCGAAATATCACCAATTTTTCCTTGATGCTCTTGGACAAATTTTTCTGATTGCACAAACATCCCACCAGAACCACAGCAAGGGTCATAAATACGCCCTTCATAAGGTTCTAACATGGCTACAAGCAAACTAACTACTGAGCGAGGCGTGTAAAATTCGCCTCCACCTTTACCTTCTGCACTGGCAAATTTACTTAAAAAGTATTCATAAGTCCGACCTAAAACATCCGTACTTTGGCTTGCCTTATCCCCTACTTTGATATTGGTAATTAAATCGATAGTTTCCCCTAGGCGTACTTTATCTAATTGAGGTCGAGCATAGTTTTTCGGTAGAACATTTTTTAAAGTTGGATTTTCTTTTTCAATCGCAATCATGGCTTTATCAATGATCTGGCCAATTTCTGGAGTCTTGGATTTCTTATTGATATTTGACCAACGAGCATCGATCGGTACCCAGAAGATATTCTCCGCTAAGTATTCATCTTTATCTTCAGGATCAGCATATTCATCTTCTGATAACTCTGTATGCTTCTCTTCAAAACTATCAGATACATATTTCAGGAAAATTAATCCTAAAACAACATTTTTATATTCGGAAGCATCCATACTGCCACGTAATTTATCAGCTGTTTGCCACAACTGTTCTTCGATTTTTAATTCGGCTGAAGCCATTGGTTATTCCTCCTAATTAAGTACATTGCTATTTACTATTCTAGCATTAAAAAGACGATTTGTTGTGATCAACCAACAAATCGCCTAGGAAAAGAATAACTATCTTTTTTTATTTTTTCAATCTAATTGTAGCTACTTTCAACTGCTTCTTAATCTGTATCCCCATCACATCTTCCCCTCTCTTAATAACCGTTCCAATGGTGTGACTTTTGTATTTTCCAAAATATCCGCATCACTCAAGGAATTGAGATAGGTTTGCGTGGTCTTGATATTGGAGTGCCCTAATAAGCGACTAATTGTATAAAGATTGACACCACTCTTCAATAGTTTCTGTGCATAATAATGTCTTAAGCTATGACAACTTCTTCGCTTGACCTCATCCCTGACCCCAATTCCATTTGCTGCATCTTTGACTATTTTCTCCAAAAGAACATTATTAGTTATTTTCTTACCAGATTTATTGACGACAAGATAGTCATCTATTTCACGATAATTGCGCAAATTATTAAAGTAACCTCGTTTTGTTTTCTGGTATTTTTTGATGGACAATTGCAGATATTGCGAAATAGGAACAACCCGTTCTTTACGACCTTTCCCCATTAACTGAAAGAAAGTTCCCTTAAAATTATCATTTGATAAGCAGCGGACTTCTTCTGCACGTAGACCACAATCAGCCATAATTTCAATGATTAGTCGATTCCGTTGATTGACAAATCCTGAATGATCGTAAAATCCAATCATCGCTGCTACCTCTTGATCGTTAAAAGTATTGATTAAGCGTTTCTCTGATTTCAAATATTGAATATCTAGCATAAAGTTACGATCAATATATTCTTCCGTAAAAAGGTACTTATAGAAGGTCCTGAGAGCTTTTAAAATCTGATTAATATAATTTGCACTCCGTTCTTCCTTCATCCACAAGATAAAGCTCTTTACATGAGGTTTCTTGATTTCTTCCAACTTATCTAGTTCGAACTCTGATTTTATGTAACGACTAAAAACTCGTATTTGAGATTGATACGTTTCAATCGTCCTTTTAGACAAATTTCTTACCCGACAATCCAACAAAAATTCTTCTACGCCTTCTTGAAATAGCATTTTTTACGCCCCTTTTCTTAAGAAAAACAGAAGAAAGTTAAATCACCAGGTATGACAAATTAGACGCTTTTTGTACTTAGCAATACTTGAAAAACGGCAGTACGCAAAAATTGGTATACCTCATAAATAATCTAACTGCATAAGAAAAAGCCTGCAAGGATTTCTCCTCACAGGCTTTTCCAATCAAGTAAACAAGCGTAATGGCTTATTTATTTTTCAAGTTGTAGAAAGAGTTAACGCCTTTGTATTCAGCAACGTCACCCAATTGGTCTTCGATACGTAATAATTGGTTGTATTTAGCAATCCGGTCAGTACGAGACAATGAACCAGTCTTGATTTGGCCAGCGTTAGTTGCAACAGCGATATCAGAGATTGTAGAATCTTCTGTTTCACCAGAACGGTGAGAAACAACGGCAGTGTAGCCAGCTTCTTTCGCCATTTCAATTGCGTTGAATGTTTCAGTTAATGTACCGATTTGGTTAACTTTGATTAGAATTGAGTTACCAACGCCCATGTCGATACCTTTTTCTAATTTTTCAGTGTTTGTAACGAACAAATCGTCACCAACTAATTGAACTTTGTCGCCTAGAGCAGCAGTAAGTTTCTTCCAGCCATCCCAGTCGTTTTCGTCCATACCATCTTCAATAGTGATGATGAATGGATATTTTTCAACTAATTCTTGCAAGTAAGCTACTTGTTCGTCAGAAGTACGTTTTGCAGCGCCTTCGCCTTCGAATTTAGTATAGTCGTAAACGCCATCTTCGTAGAATTCAGAAGCAGCACAGTCAAAACCAAGACGTACATCTTCTCCAATCTTGTAACCAGCTTTTTCAACTGCAGCTACGATTGTTTCAACAGCATCTTCAGTTCCTTCAAAACGAGGAGCGAAACCACCTTCGTCACCAACAGAAGTTTCTAAACCACGAGCAGACAATAAAGATTTCAATGCGTGGAAGACTTCAGCACCCATACGCAAACCTTCTTTGAAAGTTTTCGCGCCAACAGGTAAGATCATGAATTCTTGGAAAGCGATTGGAGCGTCGGAGTGAGAACCACCATTGATGATGTTCATCATTGGAGTTGGCAATACTTTTGTATTGAATCCACCTAAGTAGTGGTACAAAGGTACTTCCAAGTAGTCAGCAGCAGCCCGGGCAACAGCGATTGAAACGCCTAAGATTGCGTTTGCGCCTAATTTGCCTTTGTTAGGAGTGCCATCCAAAGCGATCATTGCTTTGTCGATTGCCATTTGGTCACGAACATCGTAGCCAATAACAGCTTCAGCGATGATGTTGTTAACATTGTCAACAGCTTTTTGAACGCCTTTGCCGCCGTAACGAGCTTTGTCGCCGTCACGCAATTCAACCGCTTCGTATTCACCTGTAGATGCTCCAGAAGGAACCATTCCACGGCCGAAAGCACCTGATTCTGTGTAAACTTCTACTTCGATTGTTGGGTTACCACGGGAATCTAGGACTTCGCGTGCATAAACATCAGTAATAATTGACATGTTTGTCTCTCTCCTTTGAGTTGTTTTTCTAAAGGCACAAGGCCCTATGAACAATTTTAGTGAATTTAGCGCCATTTCGCAAATCAAACGACGTAATTCTCATAAGACTTTCAGATTATTTTACAGCTGAAAGCAAAGCTAAGAATGAGTCTGGTTGCAAGCTTGCGCCACCAACCAAAGCACCATCTACGTTTTCTTTTGCCATGTATTCGGCAATGTTTTCAGGTTTTACTGAACCGCCGTATTGAATACGAACTTTTTCGGAAACTTCGCTACCATAAAGTTTTTCAACTGTTTTACGGACAACGCCACAGATTTCGTCTGCGATGTTGGCATCAGCTGATTTACCAGTACCGATTGCCCAGATTGGTTCATAAGCAATGACCATGCTGGAAACTTGTTCAGCAGATAAGTCTTTCAAACCTGCAGTGATTTGGCCTTCAATCCATTCAGCTGTTTTGCCAGCTTCGTAAGTTTCCAAAGTTTCGCCACAGCAAAGGATTGGAGTCATGCCATTTGCAAAAATAGCTTTGGCTTTTTTATTGATTTCTTCATCTGTTTCATGGAAGTATTCCCGGCGTTCAGAATGGCCGATGATTACGTATTCGATTCCCATGTCAGCTAAAGCTGCTGGTGAAGTTTCACCAGTATAGGCACCTTCATTTTCCCAGAAACAGTTTTGAGCTGCTAATTGAAGCTCAGAGTCTTTCCGTTTGCAGTTCATTGGTGCTAAGAACAAAGCTGGTGAACCGATAACAGAATCCACAACATCTTTTGAAGGGATTGCATCTTTCACGGCCAAAGTAAATGCTTTGGCTTCAGACAAAGTTTTGTTCATCTTCCAGTTACCTGCGATGATTGGTTTGCGCATGTTGTTCGCTCCTTTTTTCTACAAAACTGTGGTTCAGCCAAAAGCGGCTGAACACAACAGAAATTATTTGTCGTTGATTGCAGCTAGACCTGGCAATGTTTTACCTTCTAGAAGTTCTAGAGAAGCACCGCCACCAGTTGAGATGTGCGTGAATTTGTCAGCAAAGCCAAGTTGTTCAGCTGCTGCTGCAGAATCCCCACCACCGATGATAGTAGTTGCGCCTTCAAGGTTAGCGATTGCTTCACAAACACCGATTGTACCGTTAGCGAAGTTAGACATTTCGAACACGCCCATTGGTCCGTTCCAAACAACTGTTTTCGCACCAGCTAATGTTTCAGCAAACAAAGCCACAGATGCAGGGCCGATATCTAGCGCCATTACGTCGCCTTCGATTTCGCCTTCGATGGTTTCAGTAGGTACATCGTTAGAGAATTCAGCTGCACAAACGTTGTCGATTGGTAAAACTAATTTGTCGCCAGCTTCCGCGATTAATTCTTTTGCCAATTCGATTTTGTCAGTTTCAACTAAAGATTTCCCAATTTTCATGCCTTTTGCAGCGTAGAAAGTATAAGTCATCCCGCCACCGATCATAATTTTGTCAGCTTTTGGAATCAAGTTTTTGATAACGCCGATTTTATCAGATACTTTGGCGCCACCTAAAATTGCGATCATTGGACGTTTAGGATCTTCTACTGCTTCGCCGATGAATTTGATTTCTTTTTCCATCAAGAAGCCCGCAACAGTTGGGATACCAGTTGAAGCAATCCCAACGTTAGAAGCGTGAGCCCGGTGTGCAGTCCCAAAGGCATCGTTTACGAAGACATCCCCTAGAGAAGCCCAGTATTTGCCTAATTCAGGATCGTTTTTGCTTTCTTTTTTACCGTCAACATCTTCAAAACGAGTGTTTTCAAATACTAAAACATCGCCGTCTTTCATGTTGGCAATGGCTGCTTCTAATTCAGCACCACGAGTTTCAGGAACGAAGGTTACTTCTTTTCCTAGTAATTCACCTAGACGTTTTGCCACAGGAGCCAAAGATTTACCGGCTTTGTCTTCTTCTGTTTTCACACGACCAAGGTGAGAGAACAAGATTGCTTTGCCATCATGGTCAAGTACATACTTGATTGTTGGTAAAGCTGCTTTAATCCGAGTGTCGTCGCCAATTACGCCATCTTTCAATGGCACGTTGAAGTCAACGCGGACCAAAACTTTTTTATCTTTTAAATCGATATCTTCAATAGTTTTTTTAGCCATGTTCTTACCTCCATATATTGGGATATTACTAAAAAAGCGAGGAAGCGACGCGCTTCCCCGCTTCAAGTCGAACTTTTGAAATTCGCTGTTTAAGAGTTAATCTTAAAGTTTAGCGAAGTATTCAAGAGTACGGATCAATTGTGCAGTGTAAGACATTTCGTTGTCGTACCAAGCAACAGTTTTAACTAATTGTTTGTCGCCAACTGTCATAACTTTAGTTTGAGTTTCGTCAAACAATGAACCGTAAGTCATGCCTACGATATCAGTTGAAACGATTGGGTCAACGTTGTAGCCGTAAGATTCGTTAGATGCAGCTTTCATAGCAGCATTTACTTCGTCAGCAGTTACTTGTTTATCCAATACAGTAACCAATTCAGTTAATGAACCAGTTGGTACAGGAACACGTTGAGCAGCACCGTCTAATTTGCCGTTCAATTCAGGGATAACTTGGCCGATTGCTTTAGCAGCACCAGTTGTGTTAGGAACGATGTTGATCGCAGCAGCACGGGCACGACGCATGTCACCTTTAGGGTGTGGAGCATCCAAAGTGTTTTGGTCGCCAGTGTAAGCATGAATAGTTGTCATCAAGCCTTCAACGATACCAAATTGGTCGTTCAACACTTTAGCCATAGGAGCTAGACAGTTAGTAGTACAAGAAGCACCAGAGATAACTGTTTCGTCACCAGTTAAGATTTCATGGTTAACGTTATAAACGATTGTAGGAACATCAGCGCTACCTGGAGCTGAGATAACAACGCGTTTTGCGCCAGCTTTCAAGTGCAATTCAGCTTTTTCTTTAGTTGTGAAGAAGCCAGTACATTCCAAAACGATATCTACGCCAAGTTCGCCCCATGGTAATTCTTCAGGGTTGCGGTTAGCCAAGACTTTGATTTCGTTGCCGTTAACTGTGAAAGAACCTTCGTTAACTTCAACTGTACCGTTGAAACGACCTTGAGTTGAATCGTATTTCAACAAGTCAGCCAACATTTTTGCATCTGTCAAGTCGTTGATTGCTACTACTTCGATTCCATCCACATCTTGGATACGACGGAATGCTAAACGTCCGATACGTCCAAAACCATTAATACCTACTTTAACTGTCATTTGAGATTTCCTCCTTATGAAAATCAAAAATATTTTTTATTTTAAAGGGTTGCCCCTTTTAAAATCTCATTTGCGGCGGCTTCATCTGTGATGAGCCACGTTTGTTTTGGTGCGTTTTTCATATAAGCTTGAATCGCTTTGGCTTTACTTTTACCACCCGCAACTGCCAAAATAATCGGAATATCTTGTAATTCTTTTAACTCAATTCCAATTTTAGGCACTTTATGAATCACTTCACCTTTTTCATTGAAGAAATAACCAAATGATTCTGCTACAGCATTTTTTTGCTTCAGCATGAGGATTTCTTCTTCTGACATCTTGCGTCTGGCGGCCATGTGTAAAGCACGACCGATACTGTGAATCACACAGTTGGCATGACTAATCAGATTTAAGACTTCTAAAATAGAAGGTTCTTGTAAGAGAGATTGATACGTTGCCGGGCTCAATTGCTCCGGTACATACAAAGCACGATAATCTCCATTTGCCCGTATTGCCATCACTGAGCTAACTGAATTAGCTTGCAGATTAACTGCTTCACCGATTCCGCCCCTGGCAGGAACAAACAAATTGTGTCGTTTCTCGCTTTCCAAATTGGTTAAGCGCTCCGCCACAGCTGCCATGGTCGTACCACCCATTGCCGCAATAATATTATTGCCTTCAGGTAGTAAAAGATCCAGTGCCTCATTTAGACAATCACCAAATTCCTCGATGA
Organism: Enterococcus sp. 2201sp1_2201st1_C11_2201SCRN_220225; assembly: GCF_040925905.1. NCBI lineage: Bacteria > Bacillati > Bacillota > Bacilli > Lactobacillales > Enterococcaceae > Enterococcus > Enterococcus sp. 2201sp1_2201st1_C11_2201SCRN_220225. The sequence continues at coordinate 11,137 of NZ_JBCOJC010000012.1, read as the reverse complement.
TCCTCCGTTGCCGGTCACTATCCCCGGCCGAAATCACACAACGGGCGATGCCAAAATGATCCGCCAAGCGTTTTTCTAATTGGTGCATCCCAAACAGTTGGTCCATAATTTTACCTAAACCATTGTAAGCTGCTTCCCCTTTTTCAGTTAGGGTCATGCCACTTTTACTCACTTCAATCAGCTGCATTTTTTTGAGTTGGTCTGTTTCTGAGCGTAAAATTCGCTCTGTCATCTCCAGATTCTCTGCCAAATTCCGCCGACCAATAGGTTGCATCCAGTAGATGTTTTGCAAAATCTTAAATCGTTCTTGCAAAACGGCGAGGATATCGGGGGCGACCGCTTCAATCAATTTTAATTCATCAAGCATGTGCCATTCCTCCGTGGGACCAATATAGTCCAACATAGACCTAAATCGACCCATTCACCACAAAAAAAATTAACCTGTGGGAAGGAATCAACGACCTCACATTGGTAATCATACCATCTATGGAAAGTCGTTGCAACTGATAGGCCCTCTTTTTTTGCTTGTCGAACAGGACCTTTTTATTGAATAACAGAAAAAATGCGGCTGTTTTTTGCCGCATTTTCATCTATCCTACCTTAGTCAAAACGTTTCCTTTTGGATGAGCTGGGGATTTTCAGTGCTTCTCTGTATTTAGCTACCGTCCGCCGAGAAATAGCAAATGATTTGGCTTTCAATAATTCTACCAATTTCTGATCAGAATAAGGCTTTTGTTTGTTTTCTCCTTGGATGATTTCTTGTAAGGCTTGTTTCACTGTATCCGCGGAAATATCATCCCCGGCTTCCGTCTGATTCCCCACTTTTTGACTAAAGAAGGTCTTCAATTCAAAAACGCCAATCGGAGTTTCCATATACTTGCCATTTACCGCTCGGCTGACCGTGGACTCATGGATTTCCAGTTCTTCTGCAATGTCTTTTAAAATTAACGGCTTAATGGGCCGTTGCTCATCAAAAAAGAAAGCTCGTTGGTGTCTCAAGATTGCTTCTGTTACACGCAAAATCGTGTCTCCTCTTTGTTGAATGGTTTTTTGCAACCATTGAAAATCTTGTTTTTTCCCTTCTAAATACTTTAAGACTTCCGTGTCTTGACTTTTTTTCATTTGTTCAAAATAATTTTCTTGAAATTTTATTTCTGGCATTCCCCGGCGATTTGAGCGAACTTGCAGTTGCTCCCCTTCTATTATCACTTGCACATCGGGAATAATATAAAGTCCATCAGTCGAACCAAAGCTTGCACCGGGTGTTGGGGTCAAAGTCTGAATATAATCAAAGACTCCTTGAATTTCTTTTATGGGCACATCAATGGCTTTGGCAATCTCTGGCCATTTTCGATCTGCCAATTGATCAAAATGCTCTTCTAAAACCAAATAAGCGATAGCCGGAGCATGATCATCCCGTTCTGTTTGCAGCATAAGACATTCTTGAAGATTCCGTGCGCCTACCCCAGCAGGGTCTAATCGCTGAATCAATGTGAGTGCATCCAGCATTTGAATGGCATCTGCCCCGGTTTTTTGACAGGCTTCTTCCAAAGAAATAGTCAAAAAGCCGTTTAGATCAATGGATTCTACTAAAAATAAAACCAATGTGCGCAAGTAAGTATCCCGGTAATTCATATGAATCTGATCAATTAAATGCTCAAACAATGAGATACGGGTATCAGGAATTTGATTAAGATAATTCAATTCTTCCCCATTATTACTTTTTGGTTTGGAGTAATTTAATGTATAGTTAGCTTCAGTAACTTCAATTAAAGGATTTTCTAAAGCCGCGTTGTCAACAAAGTTCGTCAGTTCTTCCACTGAATATTGCAGAACTTGGATGGATTGCTGTAATTTTTGAGTCAAAGCCAATTTTTGTGTTTGTTTTTGGGTTTGTGAAAAGTTTTGTTGAAATTTCATAAAATTTCCTCTTGTCTTTTTTTCAATTATTAGGTACACTATTAAATGTTCCAGTTGAGCGCTCTTAGTGTAGTGGATATCACGTAAGATTCCGGTTCTTGAGACAGGGGTTCGATTCCCTTAGAGCGCGTCCTTTAAATCGTTGATATTTCAATGATTCTGACACCTTACATTTTGTAAGGTGTTTTTTTATGTTTAAGAGATACATAAAAAGATACATCACTTACGTCATAACTTTAGCACGTTCCAAGGTTAGAGCAAAACTGTCATGAACACTTAAATCAGCAAAATCCGTACATTAACACAGATTCTTCTTGTCTTTAGTTCTGTATGAATCAACGCTTTAGAGATGAGCTTCGCACACTCCTACGTCTTCATGTAAAAATAGTATTTCAGAGTTTTAATCTTAGCATACTCTGATATTTTTTTCATCTTTCCTTGAAGAGAAAACATTTTTATTCAGTATGGCGGTTTTCATTTTTACTCAACAAAATTGATTGCTTCTTCTCTTTGCCAATCAGCTCAGATTAACTGCTTTCTTATTTGCCTTCCTTTCACTATCATTAAGTGTTTAAAAAAGCAGTTAGACAATACGAGCTGTCTAACTGCTATATCACTAACTGAGCTGGTTTAATCGTAAACTTGAACTTCATTCTTCCATTTACTTACCATTTCAAAAAAACTTTAAAAACCTACCTCTTTTAACCCGGTCATTCTTTCATAAAACATCCGCTGATTTTTATTAAATAGTAAAAACAAGACATTGATCAAAAAGAAGAGTAAGAACAAGGCAATTGCTCCTAAAACCAGTAGATAAAATTCCAAATGACGCCCTTGATCTCTCTGCATTTCTAGTAAGACTACAGGCAGTAAAAAGCGCAGCGTCGAGATTGAAATACCAAAAAGTAAAAATTGACGGAAAATCAACGCACCAAAACCCGCTTTTCTACCATCAACTTTCTCCATGCGAATCTTCACCAAGTGTTTGCCAATGGTTGCTCCTTGCCAAAAATAAGGTATCATCACGAAATAAAAAAAGATACCTATCAGATAAATACTATAATTTTCCAAAGAAAACTGGGGTACAAAAAGCGCCACGATTTCAAAAATTAGATTAAATACAATAGAATCCACCATTAAAGCAAGTAAACGCCGGGAAAAACTCGCCTTGTCTCGTTTTTTAATCGCTTCGACATTTAGTTTTTCCATGGAAGGTAACAGCCAAGTAAGGACTGGCGTCAACAAGTAACCTAAGAGCCCCCCACTAGTGTTTAAAATTAAATCGTCTACATCAAATAAGCGATACGAGCGCGGATAGATAAAATACAAACCGCTTAATTGGGTCAACTCAAAGAAAAGAGATAAGAAAAAACTTGCCATAATCACTTTTTTTAAGGAAAGATTCCAAATATAACGCAAGTAAAAACCAAAGGGCAATGTCAACATTAAATTAAAGAAAGGTTGCAAAAAAACATTTTGCTTTAAGGCTGGCAAATAAGTACTAGGATTTGTTGGCTGCAACACCGTTTCATGCAAAAAGCCTCGCAATGCGGTAAATGGCACTAAATTATACCGAATCGTAGTCAGTTTGGCCACCTCATGAGGATCTGGCAAAGGTAAAATCACCAAAAAATAAGCACACAATAAATAAAAGCTAAAACTAAATAAAATCAGCAGTTTTCCCTTTGAAACTGAGCCGTACTTGCGATATTGCCAAATGCCATAAGGAACAATTGCTAAGGCTGCTAAAAAAGGAAATAAAAACAAAGCCGTAAGAATTGGTGTTGTATAAGCACTCAAAAAAATCCCTCCATCACTGCTTAACTAATCAAGTGAACTCATTTTAGCGATAAAATTTAGAGATGGCAAATTTGAAACCTGTAAAACAATAAGAGTAGCATTCTTTGTTTTGAGATTAAAAAACATCGTATCCATGCCCATTTCATTAAATCCTTTAAACCAAACAAAAACCACCAACGAAAATCCAATTTTCGTTGGTGGTTTTTTAGTAGTGATTAGTCTTCTTCTTCGTCGTCAAAGCTGTCATCGTCATCATCAATAATCGACAAGTCTTCTTCAATCCCACCAGGAACTTCTACTTCATCATCCGTTGGTTCGTCGGCGCCGATTTCTTGTAAATCAGAATTGTATTCTGCGATTTCTTCGTCATCATCGTCGTCATCGTCATCATCGTACAATTCTTTATCATCCTCGGTATCAGCTAAGTCGCTGTCTTCTGGATCGTCATCGTTATAATCGATTGCATCTTCGTCGTCATTGATAAAGGCATTGACCCGTTTGCGTTTCCGCTTACGAGGTGCTTCTTCTTCATCCTCATCTAGACCGTGGTTCAACTCTTCATCGATGGAATCGATGGCATACCAAGAACGCAAGCCCCAGCGGTTTTCCCCCAAGGAGATGAAACTGCCGTCAATGTTTAAATCAGTATAAAACTGCGACAATGAATCCCGAATCTCACTATCGGATTTCCCTAGGTAAGTTTGAATCTGATTTACTAGATCAGAAAAATCCATCACATCTTCTTTTTGCTCTAAGATCGCGTGAGCCACTTCGATCATGGATAGCTCGTTTTTATTCAAGCCTTCAAATACTTTAATTTCCAAATTAGGACACGTCCTTTCACAGTCTACCCCTTATCATACAAAACCCAAGGCAAAAAAGCAATTTTTATTTCGTAAAATTAAGCAGTGAAATCTAGATTAATTTGATAATTGCCGATTTGTTCATCAGCCATGTACAAGTCGTACTCTACTAATAATTTGCCAGAAGTCGGGCGATCTTTTAAGCTAACCCGTAAATTTTTCGTATAAGTGGAAAAAAGCATGGTGCCATAGGGTGTATTATAAGAAGTGTTTACCATTTCCCGATAGACGAATTTCAAGCGCATGCGCATTTCCCCAGACCGAGTTAATTGTACCCCACCATCCGGCATAATTTTAATGGTTACGGGAATCTTTTGCCCGTCTTCTTGCACTTCTTGGTAGCGGATATACAAAGTATCTCCAATGGTCACCAATTGACCGGTTAGCTCAAAATAAAAATCTTGGGTTTCTCGCTGTTGGGTAACTTTTGTGGCCAATTTAATTGAGACTGGCACACCATTTTTTAGTTCCATAAAATGACTCCTTCCTATGTACCTCCTAAGCTAGCAATCCTCACTCAGGAGCAATTCTTTTAAGTTCTTTTTTCTTATTGTTCAATGATTTTCAGATTTTGTCAAACAATCTTTTTTATGCAGACCTAGAAAGTTATTTATTTGCGGTTTTCGTATATAATAAGAGTGCCTAACCGAACTAAAGGAGTTTTTTTATGAAACCTATTCAGCTATTGAACCAACCGATTTACAAACAAGCTCATTTTTTTGAGCCTTTTGCCTTAACGGATGTTTTAATTGAAACATGTGGAGAGACAAATCAACCTTTCTTGCATTTCTGGCAATTGGAGTCTGGTATGATCTTAGGTATGAAAGATACCCGTTTACCCCATCTTACTGACGGTCTAACAAGTCTAGCTGCTACCGGTTATCACCCGGTGGTGCGTAATTCTGGAGGTCTTGGCGTCGTGGCCGATGCAGGAATTTTGAATGTCTCATTGATTTTACCTTTACAAGAGCAGAAACTTACCACTGATGAAGCTTATGAAAAAATGTATCATTTAATCCAAGACGCTTTTCCTGAAGTTGTGATTACTCCTGGTGAAGTGGCAACTTCTTATTGTCCAGGGGAATTTGATCTTTCCGTGGCAGGGCAAAAAATTGCCGGTATTGCCCAACGCCGAATTAAAAAAGGTGTGGCCATCATGCTTTATTTAAGCGTGAACGGAAACCAAGAAAACCGGGGAAAATTGGTTCGCAACTTTTACCAAGCAGGTCTTAAAGAAGCCTTTGGCACCATGGGCTATCCTGAGGTAAACCCAAACAGCATGGCAAATTTAGAAGAATTTTTACCGGAAAGACTGACTGTAACAGAAGTGATGCAGCGTTTAGCTTCGGCATTTCCCCAAAGTCCACTTCTCGATACGAAAGACTGGTTAAACAATTTGCCTGATCAATCCAGCTATCAAAAACGCTTAGCCAGCATGCAAGAGCGCAATCAAATAATAAAGGAGCACGGTTATGATTCCTTATAAAGAACAGTTACTACCATTAGAAAAGGTCTTTCGAGATCCTGTACACAATTATATTCACGTGCAACATCAAGTGATTTTGGATTTAATCAATTCCAAGGAGTTTCAACGTTTGCGCCGAGTGAAACAATTAGGCACAAATTCTTTCACCTTTCACGGTGCAGAGCACAGTCGCTTTGGTCATTCCCTGGGAGTTTATGAAATCGCCCGCCGAATTTGTGATATTTTTGCCCGAAACTACTCTGTAGAAAAAATTGGGCCTGGGGGTTGGGATGACAACGAACGCTTAGTGACCTTGTGTGCGGCTTTGCTTCACGATGTGGGCCATGGTCCTTTTTCTCATACGTTTGAACACATCTTCCACACCGATCACGAAGCCATTACCGTAGAAATTATCACTAGCCCAGAGACAGAGGTCTTTCAAATTTTAAACCGGGTGGCACCAGGTTTTCCTGAACAAGTAGCCAGTGTGATCACCCATGACTACCCTAATCCTCAAGTAGTGCAAATGATTTCTAGTCAAATTGATGCCGATCGTATGGACTATCTGTTGCGGGATGCTTACTTTACTGGCACAGAATACGGCACCTTTGACCTGACCCGGATTTTGCGCGTGATTCGGCCCTATGCCGGGGGAATTGCTTTTAGTTACAGCGGTATGCATGCAGTGGAAGACTATATTGTCAGTCGCTACCAAATGTATTTACAAGTCTACTTCCATAAAGTCTCTCGAGGAATGGAAGTCATGTTGGAACATTTGTTAAATCGGGCCCATGAACTCTACCAGGAAACACCTGAAATCTTTGCTTTGCATTCTCAGCTTTTGATTCCTTTTTTGGCAGAAGACTTTACTTTAGCTGATTATTTGAAATTAGATGATGGTGTTTTGACCACTTATTTTATTCAATGGTCTGACGAACAAGACATTTTACTCAGTGATTTGGCGAAGCGCTGGTTAAATCGAAAACCACTGAAATCCGCTACTTTTGATGAAGAAACGCAAATGCCGTTAATTGCTACTTTGAAAGATTTGGTGGAAGAAGTAGGCTTTGATCCTCACTATTATACAGCGGTAAATTCCAGTTATGATCTACCTTATGACTTTTATCGACCAAAATCTGGAGTGCATCGAACTCAAATTGAATTGCAGCAAAATGACGGCACCTTGGTGGAACTTTCTAAAGTCAGCCAACTAGTCGCCGCTATCGCTGGGCAGAAAACCGGGGATCATCGCTTTTATTTTCCAAAAGAAATGGTTGACCCTGCTTGTTCGAACAATTATGATTTGTTTAGCGAAACCTATCAAGCATTTGCCGCCCATATTCACAATGGCGCGTTGGTATAGCTCAGTGCTTGTGCTCTTTCATGCTAGCTCGCAATCTCATAAAAAGGAGTTTCTTACATGTCCATTCGACTTATCGCCATCGACATCGATGGTACCTTAGTAAATTCAGAACGCCAACTTACCGAGCGGGTAAAAAATACGTTGATTGCTGCTCGCAACAAAGGGGTCAAAATCGTCTTGTGCACCGGTCGTCCCCTACCTGGTGTCCAACCAGAATTGGAAGCGTTAGGCTTGTTAAGCGACCAAGATTACGTGATTACCTATAACGGTTCCCTAGTCCAAAATGTGGGGACAAAAGCCGAGATTTTCTCTGCTCATTTAACCAAAGATGACTATGTAGATATTCAATACATGGCTCAAAAATTAGGGGTCCATCTCCATGTCTCCAGTAACGATGCTATTTATACTGCCAATCGGGACATCAGCCCTTATACAGTCCACGAATCTTGGTTGGTACACATGCCAATTAAATACCGTACCGCTGATGAAATGATTAGCAATCCAGTGGAAATGATCAAACTGATGATGATTGATGAACCAGAAATTTTGGATGCTGCCATTGCACAACTACCCGCTGACTTTCGCGAACGCTATACGGTTGTCAAAAGCGCACCATTTTACTTGGAAGTCCTTCATCCAGGAGCAAGTAAAGGCGTGGCTTTGGCCCAATTGGCTAGCCATTTAGAGTTAACTGCCGATGAAGTAATGGCCATTGGGGATAATGAAAATGATTTAACCATGATTGACTACGCGGGTATCGGCGTGGCCATGGCCAATGCCATTGACTTAGTTAAAGAAGCTGCCGATGTAGAAACTGCCTCAAATGATGAAGATGGCGTAGCATTGGTTGTGGAGCAATATGTACTGTAATTCTCTTCTAGGCAACTAGCCCACAATTGAAGCACAATCAAAAAGAACCACTACTCTCTCAAGAATAACTTGAGAAAAGTAGTGGTTCTTTAATTTAGTATCTTTGCTTTTTTCGATGCTACTGCTTTTTTAACCACTGTTCGACAGCCCAACGATGGCTCCCCCGCTTTAATAACGCTAAAGCTTCTTTAGGAGTATGCCACTCGATTACATTGGTGGTCTCTGTAGGTTCTGCCACTTTTTTAAAGCTTGTCACTGCATAAAAATACCCCGGGTGTTGAAAATAAGTATCCCGGTGGCGAGAATAAAAGTATTCCACCGCTTCGCCAAAGTAGTCCCCCAAGACTACTTCAAAGCCGACTTCTTCCAACATTTCCCGCTCAATGGCTTCCACATGATTTTCTCCGGCTTCAATTTCACCACCAGGTAAAAAATACGCCCCATTTGGTGCTTGGACTAAAACCAATTCTCCCTGTTGATTTGGAATTACTACATAAGCTCCAAAACGATCTTGATAATTCTTTCCCACTTCTTTTTCCCCAAAAATTGGTACCACGCCCAAACATCCCCCTACTATCTGCTTTTCCCCTAAGTTTACCGAAAGAAAGCCTTTGATACAAGAAAAAGCGTATTTCTTCTCCACAAAATTCCTCTTATGGTAAGATGAAAGTAATAGGCAAGTTGCCTGTACTAAATTACTCACTGTGTACGAAGAAAGGATGAGAACTTATGAAAATGGCCCATACTTGTGTCCGTGTCAAAGACTTAGAGGCTTCTTTAACATTCTATCAAGGAGCTTTCGATTTTGTGGAAAGCCGTCGCCGGGATTTTCCGGAAAACAAATTTACCTTGGTTTACTTAACCTTGCCTGAGGATGATTATGAGTTAGAATTGACTTATAACTATGATCATCCCGGGTATGATTTAGGGGATGGCTATGGCCACATCGCTATTGCTGTTGCTGATTTAGAAGCCCTTCACGAAAAACATCAAGCAGCAGGTTTTACTGTCACTGACTTAAAAGGTCTGCCAGGAACTAGCCCTTCTTATTACTTCATTACCGATCCTGATGGCTATAAGATTGAAGTGATTCGAGAAAAATAGGGTAAGGGAGGTTTGCTTGTGAAACCACGGATTGGCATTAGCAGCAACCAACGCACGATGATTGAAGCCAGTGAAGCCCACTGGATAAGTTACACTCCCCGAAATTTTGTGGAAGGGATTAGACAAGCTGGGGGGCTGCCTTGGCTTTTGCCTATTGGACAAGAGTCAGATGCAAAAGACTATGTCGCAAGTATTGATAAGCTCTTGTTAATTGGCGGACAAGACGTAGACCCTAGATGCTACCAAGAATTACCCCATGAAAAACTAGGCGCCATTGATCCGGTGCGGGATGCTTTTGAGCTGGCTTTAATTGAGGAAGCGTTGACACAGCAAAAGCCCATCTTAGCCATTTGTCGGGGAATGCAACTGTTAAATGTGGCCTTAGGCGGAAACTTGTATCAAGACTTAAGCTTACGTCCTGATACAACGTTAAAACACGTCCAACTTCCCACTTCCTTTAACCAGCCCACCCATCCCGTAAAAATCGATGCCACAAGTTTACTAGGACAATTTTTGCCGGAAAACTATCAAGTGAATTCTTTTCATCATCAGACAATCAACACGCTAGGCAAAGGTCTTAAAGTGATTGCCCAAGCACCAGATGGGGTAATTGAAGCTGTTGAAAATCCAGAACAACGCATTCTTGGCGTCCAGTGGCATCCGGAATTAACTTGTCAAAACATTTCGAGTGAACAAAAAATATTTGACTTCTTTGTTCAACAATTGTAATTATGCAACCAATAGTAAAGACTGAACCAACTCCTAAAGCCAAACATAGTTAGATTTGGTACTATGAAATTTTACTTGTGGCACTTTTCCTTACTCTAACAAAAACACGCCAGAGCCCTTTTTATAAAAGAGCTTTGGCGTGTTGTCTTTATTTCTTTTGTTCATTTTTCAAAAGCACCCAAGATTGTTTAAAGGCTGCCCAAACACCGTTGTCATTGTAGACTAAAACGTTTGATTTGTAGAGTCCTACTGATAAGAACATCATCACCAATGTTACCACTAGCAAGATTACCACAGAGACGATGCCATTGCCGATAGTAGCGGTATCCGAGGCCAAACGCACCGGCATAGAGAAACTAGAAAAGAAAGGAATATAAGAGGAAACTTTTAAGACGGCGCTGTGAGGATCCATTAACCCCATTAAATAAGCGATAAAGTAACCCGCCATGGATAAATAAGTCACTGGTACTATGGCTTTGGCGGTATCTTCAGCCTTATTCACCAAAGAGCCACATAAAGCAGCCAACACAGAATAAATCAAAATACCCAACATTACGAAAATCACGGTGAAAATCAGGAATGGGCCAAAGACTTTTTCCAATGATAACCCGCCAATCACGTTTTGCACCATTTCCATATCTTTGAATTTTTGCCAGCCAATGCCAAACATCAAAGCGTAAATCACCATTTGCGTCAAAGCAACTAACAACACTCCTACCAATTTCCCGTAGTAGTGCGTTTGGGCTTTCGTACTGGACAAAATGATTTCCATAATCCGTGTCCCTTTTTCTGAAGCAATTTCTTGGGCAATGATACTGGCATAGGTCATGATAAAAACTAAAAGTAAAATCGTAGCCACCATGGCAACCATACTTTGAATATCGCTGTAATCCGCTTTTTCGTCCATTGTACCATCTGAGGCGAAACTAACCTTTTGAGTAGTGAAGTCTGCCGGTTCATCTAGCTGGGCCACTTGCTCCCCACTTAAACCTAACGCTGTTGCTCTAGTACTTCTTTGCATAC